>JBJMTR010000081.1:0-5515 GCA_045811565.1 Bradyrhizobium sp. | reverse complement strand
CAGGCCTGGAAGCTGCGCTTCGGAGTCGACATTCTCGATGGCGTCGGCTCGACCGAGTTGCTGCATATTTTTCTTTCCAATGCGCCCGGCGATATCAAATACGGCTCATCCGGCCGTCCGGTGCCGGGCTACAAGGTGCGGCTGGTCAATGAAGCCGGCGCCGACGTGTCCGATGGCGAGGTCGGCGAATTGCTGGTCGATGCGCCCTCCGCCGGCGAGGGCTACTGGAATCAGCGCAGCAAGAGCCGGCGGACGTTTGAGGGTCACTGGACCCGTACCGGAGACAAATACGTTCGCGATACCGATGGCCGTTACACCTTCTGCGGGCGAAGTGACGACATGTTCAAGGTGTCCGGCATCTGGGTCTCGCCGTTCGAGGTCGAGAGCGCGCTGATCAGCCATCCCGCGGTGCTGGAGGCCGCCGTCGTGCCCGAAGCCGATCCGGAAGGATTGCTAAAGCCAAAAGCCTTTGTCGTGCTGCGTGCGGAGGCCGAGACCGAAGGCCTGCACGAGGCGCTGAAGGAGCACGTCAAGCAGAAGATCGGTCCATGGAAATATCCGCGCTGGATTGATGTGGTGGACAGCCTGCCCAAAACCGCCACCGGAAAAATTCAACGTTTCAAGTTGCGGGACGGCGACCGGAAATAACGTCCGTCATTCCGGGGCGCGCGTCAGCGCGAACTCAGATGTGCAGTTGCACATCGGGGAATTTCAAGATTCCGCATCAGCGCGCTTCGCGACCTGTCCGGAATGACTGAGTGAGTGGAAAGCACGACGATGAGTACCCTCGCGCCCTCCGGCTTTCTCCGCATCGGCGCATCCGAGCTCGAATACCGCATGATCGGCCCCGTGTCCGAAGACGCGCCGACCATTGTCATGTTGCACGAAGGCCTGGGCTCCGTCGGCCTGTGGGGCGATTTTCCGGACAAGCTCCAGGCCGCGACCGGCGCCGGCGTGTTCTTCTATTCCCGCGCCGGCTATGGCGCTTCGACGCCTGTCACATTGCCGCGGCCGCTCGACTACATGCATGTCGAGGCGCTTGAGGTCCTGCCAAGGCTGCTGGAGCAAATCGGCTTTCGCCGCGGGCTGTTACTCGGGCATTCCGATGGCGCGTCGATCGCGGCGATCTATGCCGGCGCCCATCAGGATCATCGCGTGCAGGGTATCGCGCTGATCGCGCCGCATTTCGTCGTCGAGGATATCTCGGTGGCTTCGATCGCCGAGATCAAGACGGCCTACGAGACCACAGACCTGAAGGCAAAACTGGCGCGCTGGCACAAGGACGTCGACAACGCCTTCTACGGCTGGAACGGCGCCTGGCTGGATCCGAAATTCCGTGGATGGGATATTTCCGAATATCTCGCCTATATCCGCGTGCCGGTGGCAATCCTGCAGGGCGTCGACGACCAGTATGGCACCATGCGGCAGGTCGAGATCGCGAGGCAAGAATGCTATTGTCCCGTCGATGTGACTGAAGTCCACGCCGGGCATTCGCCGCACCGCGAGGCTCCGGGGGTGATGCTGGAAGCGATCTCTGATTTCGCCAACGCCGTATTGCGCGACGACGCAGGCTCGCAAGGCCGGGTCGCGTAGCCAATTACTCGGGCAGCGCCCGATGAAAACTCCGCTTTCGGTAATCGGCGGGACATGCAACAAAATGCATATTTTGGCGTTTTGAGCTGGACCTTCTCGAAAACATGCATTATTGTGCATATCACCAAACCAAGTAAAACGCTCAAGGGTGGCCCAAATGGCTGGCGAAAAGCCCGGTGAAGATCGCGTTCTCGCAGGCGGCGCGAAATACATCGATTTTCAGACCGATCCGTCGCGCTACCGGCATTGGAAGCTGGACGTCGCCGGCGAGTTCGCGACGCTAACCATGGACGTCGATGAGAATGCCGGCCTGTTCGAAGGCTATCAGCTCAAGCTGAATTCCTACGATCTCGGCGTCGACATCGAACTCGCCGACGCCGTGCAGCGGCTGCGTTTCGAACATCCCGAAGTGAAGGTCGTGGTCATTCGCTCGGGCAAGAACCGCGTGTTCTGCGCCGGCGCCAACATCCGCATGCTGGCGGGCGCGACGCACGCGCATAAAGTCAATTTCTGCAAGTTCACCAACGAGACCCGTAACGGTCTGGAAGATTCCAGCCAAAATTCCGGGCAGCATTTCATCACCGTCGTCAACGGCACGGCAGCCGGCGGCGGCTACGAACTCGCGCTCGCAACCGATCACATCATCCTTGCCGACGATGGGGCGGCGGCGGTAGCGCTGCCGGAAGTGCCGCTACTCGCTGTGCTGCCGGGCACCGGCGGACTGACGCGCGTGGTCGACAAGCGCAAGGTGCGCCGTGACCATGCCGACTTCTTCTGCACCATCGAGGAAGGCATCAAGGGCAAGCGCGCCGTGCAGTGGCGCCTCGTCGATGAGATCGCGCCGACCAGCAAGCTCGAAGCCAAGCTCGCCGAGCGTGTACGGGAATTTGCCGCGAGGTCGACGCGCAACAGCAGCGGCACGGGCATTACGCTGACGCCGCTCACTCGCACCATCGACGAAAACAGCGTCCGCTATGGTTTCGTCAGCATCGATATCAACCGCGCGGAGCGGATTGCGACCATTTCGATCAAGGCGCCGGAAGCACCGGCACCGGCCGATATCGACGGCATGATCGCGCAAGGCGCGTTGTTCTGGCCGCTGCAGGTCGCGCGCGAGCTTGATGATGCGATCCTGCACCTGCGCATCAACGAACTCGAAATCGCGATGCTGGTGTTCAAGTCGCATGGCGATCCCGCCAACGTTTCGGCCTGCGACGCTTTCCTCGAAGCCAACAAGGCGCATTGGCTGGTCAACGAAATCAGGCACTATTGGAAGCGGGTGTTGAAGCGCATCGACGTTACCTCGCGCACGCTGGTGACGCTGGTCGAGCCGGGCTCCTGCTTCGTCGGCACGCTCGCCGAACTCGTGTTCGCGGCCGACCGCTCCTACATGCTGATCGGCTCGCGGCAGGGCGACAACCGCGCGCCGCCGGCGATCGAACTGTCGGCCATGAATTTCGGCGCCTATCCGATGAGCCACGGGCTGACGCGGCTGCAGTCGCGCTTTCAGGCCGATCCGTCCGATCTGGAGCGCGCGCGAAGCTCGATCGGCAAGGCGCTCGACGCGGAAGAGGCCGAAGAACTCGGCCTCGTCACCTTCGCGCTCGACGACATCGACTGGGACGACGAAGTGCGGGTGTTCTTCGAGGAGCGCACCAGCTTTTCGCCGGACGGGCTCACCGGCATGGAAGCCAATTTGCGCTTCGCCGGCCCCGAGACGATGGAATCGAAAATCTTCTCGCGCCTGACCGCGTGGCAGAACTGGATCTTCCAGCGTCCCAACGCCGTCGGTGAAGCGGGCGCGCTGCGCCGCTACGGCACCGGCCAGAAGGCGCAGTTCGATATGACGCGGGTTTAGGCCTCCAACAAGGAGCACGGCCATGAACGTAAACATCATGAATGTCGATTACTCGACCAAGATTCCCAACAACGTGAATCTTTCCGAGGATCGCCAGGTGCTGAAAGCGCTGGAAGGCTGGCATCCCGGCTATATGGATTGGTGGAGCGACATGGGGCCGGAAGGTTTTCAGCAGTCGCTCGTATACCTGCGCACCGCCTATTCGGTCGATCCGCGCGGCTGGGCCAAGTTCGACTACGTCAGGATGCCGGAATATCGCTGGGGCATCTTGCTGGCGCCGCAGGAAGAAAATCGCGTGATCCCGTTCGGCGAGAATTACGGTAATCCCGCCTGGCAGGAAGTGCCGGGCGAACACCGCGCCACGCTGCGCCGCCTGATCGTGATCCAGGGCGATACCGAGCCGGCCTCCGTCGAGCAGCAGCGCCATCTCGGCAAGACCGCGCCGTCGCTCTATGACCTGCGCAACCTGTTCCAGGTCAATGTCGAGGAAGGCCGTCATCTCTGGGCGATGGTTTATCTGTTGCAGAAATATTTCGGCCGCGACGGCCGCGAGGAGGCCGACGAATTGTTGCGCCGCCGCTCCGGCGACGCCGACAGCCCGCGCATGCTCGGCGCGTTCAACGAGGCGACGCCGGACTGGCTGTCGTTTTTCATGTTTACCTACTTCACGGACCGCGACGGCAAGATGCAACTGCACAGCCTGGCGCAATCCGGCTTCGATCCGCTGTCGCGCACCTGCCGCTTCATGCTGACGGAAGAGGCGCATCACATGTTCGTCGGCGAAACCGGCATCAGCCGCATCGTGCAGCGAACCTGCGAAGCGATGCGGGACGCGGGGATCAGCGATCTTAGCGACGTCTCCAGGGTTCGCGCGCTTGGCGTGATCGATCTTCCGACTATCCAGAAGAAGCTTAATCTGCACTACACGTTGTCGCTCGATCTGTTCGGGTCCGAGGTCTCCACCAACGCGGCGAACGCCTTCAACGCCGGGGTCAAGGGCCGCTTCCACGAGACCCAGATCAAGGACGATCACCGCCTGCAGAACGACACCTATCCGGTGCTGAAGCTTGTGAACGGTGAGATCAAGCGCGTCGATGAGCCGGCCCTGACCGCGCTCAACATGCGGCTGCGCGACGACTACACGCAGGATTGCATGAAGGGGCTGTTGCGCTGGAACAAGATCATCTCGCTCGCCGGCTACGACTTCAAGCTGACGCTGCCTAACGTCGCCTTCCACCGCCAGATCGGAGAGTTCAAGGACATCCGCGCCACGCCGGAGGGCGTGCTGATCGACGATGCGACCTGGAACAAGCGCAAGAGCGAGTGGCTACCCTCCGCTGCCGACGGCGACTTCGTCGCTTCGCTGATGACGCCGGTGACCGAGCCGGGCGAGTACGCTCCCTGGATTTCGCCACCCAAGGTCGGGATCGACAACAAGCCGGGCGATTTCGAGTACGTGAAGATCGAAACCTGAGCACGAGCGGCCGACGTTAAAGAGCAGTCGTGCGGCTTGTCCATCATTGCGTGCGACAATCGCGAAGCGTTTGCGCAAGGCAAGCAGCGCGCCGCCCTCGTTTTGCTGACTACGCCGCTACGCCGAGCTCGCTTGCCTTTCGCTCGAACTCATCACGGATGTCCTCGATGGTCGGCAGGTGCAGGCTGCGCAATTCGGCGTGAATCTTTTTTGCGGCAGTCGAATCAAGGTCTCGCTTGAAGTTGGTAACCAGCTCCTCCGCCGAGCCGTAATGGCGATAGCGGTCGATCTCTGCCTTGGTCGCCTTCTGGACATGCTCCAGTTTCTTCTTCTCAGCCTCGGTCCGGCCCTCGGGTTTTGCCCGCATCACCGGATCAAATGCCTTGCGTTCCACCAGTCGCAATAGCTCGCGCCTGCTTTTGCTGGTCATCTCGCTCGCTCCCAAACTCGCCAGCATGAACTGGCGGTCATCGCCTTCCGTGGCGGGCGTCTCGCCGGTCGCCCTGAACTTCGGACTTGTCTATACCACCCTGCGGATTGGCGTCGTTTTCCACGTCGCCCTCGATGGTGTTCTTGCCCTCAACGGCTTG
>JBJMTR010000080.1:0-11253 GCA_045811565.1 Bradyrhizobium sp. | reverse complement strand
CCGCATCAATCCCGGCAATGTCGGTTTCAAGAACAAGCGCGACAGCCAGTTCACCGATATCGTCGAGATCGCGATTCGGAACAACAAGGCGGTCCGTATCGGCGCCAATTGGGGCTCGCTCGATCAGGAATTGCTGACGAAACTGATGGAAGAGAACGCGGCGTCGCCGAACCCGCTCGACGCGCGCGCGGTGACGCGCGAGGCGATGGTGCAATCGGCATTGTTGTCGGCCAAGCGCGCCGAGGAGATCGGCCTGCCCAAGAACAAGATGATCCTGTCGGCGAAAGTCTCTGCGGTGCAGGATTTGATCGCGGTCTACCGGGAACTGGTACGGCGTTCGGATTATGCGATCCATCTCGGCCTGACCGAGGCCGGCATGGGATCGAAGGGCATCGTCGCCTCATCGGCCGCGCTCGGCATCCTGTTGCAGGACGGCATCGGCGACACGATTCGGATTTCGCTGACGCCGGAGCCGGGTGGCGACCGCACGCTGGAAGTCCAGGTCGCGCAGGAACTGCTGCAGACCATGGGCTTCCGCACCTTCGTGCCGCTGGTTGCGGCATGCCCCGGTTGCGGCCGCACCACCTCGACCACGTTCCAGGAACTGGCGCGCTCGATCCAGGATTTCATCCGCGACGAGATGCCGGCCTGGAAAACGCAGTATCCGGGCGTCGAGACGCTGAACGTTGCCGTTATGGGCTGCATCGTCAACGGCCCGGGGGAATCAAAGCATGCCAACATCGGCATCTCCTTGCCCGGCACGGGCGAGGCGCCGGCGGCGCCCGTATTCGTCGACGGCAAGAAATTCCGCACCCTGCGCGGCCCCACGATTGCCGCCGATTTCAAGGCGCTGGTGATCGATTATATCGATCAGCGTTATGGCGCTGGCAGCAAGACGCCCGCTGACGCGGTGACGGCGGCGGAGTAAGTCGCAGAGCCGTAGCCCGGATGGAGCGTCAGCGAAATCCGGGGCTATCTCCCAAGAGGATTGTCTGATCCCGGATTGCGCTTCGCTCCATCCGGGCTACGATGCTCTCAATCAATAAGGATTGGGAGAACCGCCCATGAGTTCGCTGTCCGGCAAACAGGGTCCGCGCTATCGGCACATCGCCGATTCCATCCAAGCCTATGAGACCATCAGCGTCGAAAAGCTCACGCCGATAATCGGCGCGGAGGTTTCGGGCGTGGATATCGGCAAACTCGTCTCGGACGATGCGCGATCAAACCGCCAGATGGACGAAATCCATCGCGCGCTGGCGGAAAATCTCGTGATCTTCTTTCGCGACCAGCACATCACCCCGAAACAACATCTCGCCTTCGGCCGAAAATTCGGCGAGCTGCATATCCATCCGGCAGCTCCCCATGAGGGCGACGATCCGGCGCTAATGAAGATCTATGCCGACAAGGATTCGCCGCGCGCCAACGGTGAGGGCTGGCACTCGGACGTGTCCTGCGACCTCGAGCCGCCGATGGGCTCGATCCTCTACATCAAGCAGTGCCCGCCGCGCGGCGGCGATACGCTGTTTGCCAATATGTATGCGGCCTATGAAGCGCTGTCGGAGCGGATGAAGACGTATATCGACGGGCTAACCGCGCTGCATGACGGCGAGCAGACCTATCGCGGGCTTTACGCCAATTATGGGGTCGCCGACCGTCCCGCCTATCCGCGCGCCGAACATCCGGTGGTGCGCACCCATCCCGTGACAGGCAAGAAGGCGCTTTACGTCAACCGCGGCTTTACACGTCACATCGTCGGCATTCCCCGCGACGAGAGCGACGCCATCCTCGCTTATCTCTACCAGCATGCCGAGAACCCGCTGTTCCAGTGCCGCTTCCGCTGGACCGAAAACGCCATCGCGTTCTGGGACAATCGCTGCGCCCAGCACCGCGCGATGTGGGATTACTGGCCGCACACCCGCTCCGGTACGCGCGTGACGGTAAAGGGCGAAAGGCCGGTGTGAGCGGAGCCGCGTTGACGCGTCCTTTCGCCTGCGCCAAGCTCGATCAAAAGCAATAATAATCTTGGAGGATGCCCCATGCTCCGCGCAGAAGACAACAAATTCCTCACCGAAAGCGGTCCGGGAACGGGAATGGGCGAGTTGCTGCGCCGCTTCTGGCTGCCCGTGCTGTTGTCCGAGGAATTGCCTGAGGCCGACGGGCCGCCGAAGAAGATCGTCGTGATGGGCGAGGAGCTACTCGCCTTCCGCGACTCGCGCGGCGAGGTTGGCGTGATCGATCAATATTGCCCGCACCGCGGCGCCAATCTCTGGCTCGGCCGCAACGAGGAATGCGGCATCCGTTGCGTCTATCACGGCTGGAAGTTCGACACCGACGGGCACTGCGTCGACATGCCGACCTCCTATCCCGATCTCAATGCCAAGGACCTGATCCGGATCAAATCCTATCCGGTGCGGGAATGGGGCGACATGATCTGGGCCTGCATGGGCCCGGCGGATTCAGTTCCGGAATTGCCTGATCTGGAGATGGCGTTGGTGCCCGCCTCACACCGCTATGTCTCGAAGAAGTGGCAGGACTGCAACTGGGTGCAGGCGCTGGAAGGCTCGATCGACACTGCGCATTTTACTTTCGCGCATCTTTCCTTCGAGAAGGAAGAGAACGAGATCCTCGACGTCGAGAAGCATTTCGTAAATCCGATCGCGCGCATGAATGTCGATCACATGCGCTGGATCGCGGAAGACCCGCGGCCCGTGATAAAAATAAACCCGCATGAGGCGGGGCTGACAATCGCGGGCGGCCGGCTCACCGGCAGCGACAACATTTATTGGCGCATCGCCCAGTTCCTGATGCCGGTGCATTCCTATGCGCCGAGCGCGATGCCGGGCGAGAACATCTTCGGCCAGACTTTTGTCCCGGTCACCGACAGTAATTGCTGGATCTACACATACGCCTGGAATCCGGAGCGCCCATTGACGCAGGCAGAGCGTGACGCCTACGACCGCGGCAACGGCGTGATCTCCGAGATCGATGAGAATTACGTGCCGCTGCGCAACAAGTCCAATGACTATTTGATCGACCGCAAACTGCAGAAGACCAAGAGCTACACCGGCATCAGAGGCGTCTCCGAACAGGACGCTGCCGTCCAGGATAGCCAGGGCCCGATCGCCGACCGCACCCGCGAACATCTCGGCCCGACCGATCTGGGTATCCTGCATTTCCGCAAACTGGTGATGGATGCCGCCCGCGCGCTGCAGCAGGGCGAGGCGCCGCCACACCTCGCGCATCAGGGCCGCTACGCTGTGCGCTCCGGCGCCTGCGTTACTAGTAAGGCGAAGGATTTGACTGCGGTCATGATCGAGCGCTTCGGCGATCCGGCCGGTTACGTCGGCCGCCCCGATCAGAACGCGGCCGCGGAGTAGGGGCGTCACGCGTCTCCTTCGTCATCGTCCGCCAACAGGTCGGCCGAATGGCCGCCCGATGACAGGCTCTGGCGGACGATCCAGTATTCTGCACATTCTGCGTTCGATCGTTGACGGCGGCGATTGCTGGATGCCGCCTCCGCGGGTATGACGAGAATTACAACGGTATCCTGCGAAATTCCCGATTGGCGAGGCTCGCTTCTTCCAGATCGAGATCGCGCTCGATCCGGCGCCTTGTTTCGTCGGTGATCTTGCCGTCGCGCAGCAAGGTGTGGATGAATTTCCGTTCCGCCGCGATCAATTCGCGCGTCAGCGCCGTGCTGGCCGCGGAAATGTCGTGCGCGTCGGGATTGAGCGAATCGGGCAGCTGGTTGGCACGGATCTCATGCCGCGCGCGCAACAGCTTGACGACTTCGTCGGAAAGTTCGCGGTCGTCGGTGATGGCATCGAGCGACTTGAGCGCCGCCGCGAGTGCCTCGCGCCGCGCCGCGATTTCCGCTTCATGCTCGGCGATGTGCTCGTCGCGACCGTCTTTTGTGACGCCGAGCCATCGCACCAATGGCGACAGTCCGAGCCCGAGTCCGACCAGCGTGATGAAGATGACGCCGAAGGCGACGAACAGGATCAGGTCGCGATAGGGAAAAGGCTCGCCACTCGGCAGCGCAAGCGGTAGCGCCAGCGCCGCGGCCAGCGAGACCGCGCCGCGCACGCCGGTGAACGCGACCACGAACACTGCTCGCCAGGATGGATAGGGATCGCGTTCACGGACCCGCCTGCTGATCCACCGCGGCAGATAGGTTCCGGGAAAAACCCACGCGAACCGCGCCACGATGACGATGACGGCGACCAAAGCGGTCGCGGACAGGATGTCGTCAAGCGGAAACGCCCTCGATTTCTCGAACAGCGACCGCATCTGGAATCCCGTGAGCAGGAACAGCAAACCCTCGATCAGGTAGATCACGAGGTCCCAAAAGAAAATGCCCTGCAACCGCGTCGCCGAGGAGATCAAAAGCGGCCCGTTCCAGCTCATATAGAGGCCGCAGGCAACAGTGGCGATCACGCCGGAGCCGCCGAAATGCTGGGGGATCCAGTAGGCGATATAGGGCGTGATCAGTGACAGCGTGATTTCGACCTGCGGATCGCGCGCGCGGTGGCGTGCCCGCAGACTGAGCCAGCCCACCGCGGCGCCGAACAGGACCTCGCCGGCAACGATGACGACGAAGGTGCCGGTCGCTTTGGGCAGCGAGAACATGCCGGTGGTGATCGCCGCGACCGCGAAGCGGTAGAGGATCAGCGCGGTGGCATCGTTGGCGAGCCCCTCGCCTTCGAGCACGACCAGGATCCGGCGCGGCATCCCGAGCTTGCGGGCGATCGCCAGCGGCGCCACCACGTCCGGCGGCGCGACGATGGCCCCTAACAGGAAGCCCACGCCCCATGGCAGCCCGATCAAATAATGCGTCGCAGTGGCAACCGCGAAGGCGGTGAAGATCACGCAGCCGACCGACAGCAGGATGATCGGGCGGAGGTTGGATTTGAACTCGCGCCAGCTCATGGCGACGCTCGCCGAATAGATCAGCGGCGGCAGCACCACAAGCAGCACCAGTTCCGGCGGCAATTCCAGCGACGGCATGCCCGGTACGAAGGCCAGCGCAATGCCGGCGAGCAGCAAGAGAATCGCCGGGGCAACCTCGACGCGGCGCGCCAATAGCGCGGTGCCCGCCAGCACGGCGAGCAGGATCAGGAAAATCTGAAACTTGGCTTCCATGGTCCTTCCAATTCGCGCAGAAGGACCACCGACGTCAATGCGGCCGTGCAGCCACGACGCGAACGTGATCCCGTTTCAGGCGGCCGCCGGCCACCCCCGACACCGGTGCGAACTGAGGTGCAACTCTGGCAGGCGCTCGTGCTGGCTGCGCATCACTCGCGCAGGTCGTAGCGATAGGATTTCGAGACGATCTGCCAGCCGTCGGCAAGCTTCATCGCCACCAGATAATCGGTGAAGTAGCGCGGCGGCAATTGGCAGCGCACCTTGATGAAGGCGGTCTTCTCATCCGAGCGGTCGATGGTGACGATGAAGTCCTCGCGCGGCTTGCCTTCCGCCTTGGCCGACGGCCTCTTCCGCACCCGCTCGAGCCAGTCCGGCACGGTCAGAACCTGCAATTCGCCTTTTTCCAGCCAGCGCAGATCGGCGGTGGGATGGAAGATGGCCCCGAGCTTGTCGGCATTGCCTTCATAGAGGCCATCAAAATAATTTTTGACCACGGCTTCGACGGTTGATCGGTCATGGCTCACGTTGATCCTCCCGGCGGGCTTGAAGTTTGTTCGCCCCGAATTAAGCCACGAACCGATGAACAACGCTATGGGTGACCCTCAGTATCAGCGAAGGAGAAGCCTTTGACGCATTCGGAAAAATCGAAGGGGCGTACGCTTGCCGGAGCATGCTTTTGCCATGCCGTCTGCTACAGCGTGGCGGATGAATTCGCCTATGCCGCCAACTGCCATTGTTCAAACTGCCGGCGCACCACGGGTTCGGCTTTCAAGCCATTCGCCGGGATTGCACGCGAGAAATTGACCATCACCAAGGGCAAGGACGATGTCATGATCTATGGCGACCAAACCGGCCATGACGCCCACTGCAAGCGCTGCGGCTCCTTGCTCTATTCGGTGGTTCGCGAGGGAGCTTACGCCCATGTTGCCATGGGTACGCTGGTCGATGCTCCCTCGATTCGCCCGACCGCGCATATCTTCGTCGGCTCCAAGGCGCCATGGTTCGCGATCACCGACGCCCTACCGCAATATGAGGGGCATATGACGGCCGGCTGATCCGGACAGCCAAATTCGTATTTGAACGGGACGAACCGGTAGCCGCGCCGGGGTTACTAAGGAGGAGAGGGTGGCGCGATCCGCATCGATGGGTCTGTGACTTACCTCACAAACGCCCGGCTGCAGCTTCTGATAGAGTGCAGTGCGCTAGAGTTGCGAGGCTGGAAGGCCATGATGAATTTGTCTGGATATCTAGGATTGCACCGATTGGTGCTGGTGGCCACCGCCCTCCTTGTGTGCCAGCCGGCTTATGCCGAAAAGCGCGTGGCGCTGGTACTTGGCAATTCCGCTTACCAAAATGTCGCGCCGCTTCCCAACCCCACCAACGATGGCGCGGTAATTGCGGCGACCCTGAGGGGCGCCGGCTTTGATATCGTCGATTACCGCCGCGATCTTCCGGCGGCCGAGACCCGCCGCGCGTTGCGCGACTTTGCCGACCGCGCGCGCGATGCCGACATTGCCGTGGTCTATTACGCCGGCCACGGCATCGAAGTGGACGGCGCAAATTATCTCATTCCGGTGGACGCAAGACTGGAACGCGATACCGACGTCTACGACGAGGCGTTCTCGCTCGACCGCATCCTGATCGCGATCGAGCCGGTCAGGAAGTTGCGGCTGGTCATTCTCGACGCCTGCCGTGACAATCCGTTTGCAAAGACCATGAAGCGGACCGTGGCGTCGCGCGCGATCGGGCAGGGGCTCGCCAAGGTCGAGCCGACCAGCCCGAATGTGCTGATCGCCTATTCCGCCAAGGCGGGGTCCACCGCGGCTGATGGCGACGGCAAGAACAGCCCGTTTACGGCCGCCCTCTCGAAGCATCTGACGACGCCGGGGCTCGACGTGCGCCGCGCCTTCGGATACGTCCGCGACGAGGTGCTCAAGAGCACCGGCAATCGGCAGGAGCCGTTTGTTTATGGCTCGCTCGGCGGTGAGGATGTGCCGCTGGTGCTGGGTCCTCCGAGGGCGGCGACCGCCCCTGCACCGGCGCCCAATCCGCAAGCCGAAGCGCGGCGCGATTACGAACTCGCGCTGCAGGTCGGGAACAAGAGCGCGCTGAATGCTTTCCTGGGGCAATATCCCGACGGCTTCTACGCCAGCCTGGCAAAGCTTCAGCTCGAGAAGCTCGCCGCTGAGGAAGCCGGCGTGGCCGCCACCGAAAAGGCGCGGCTGGCCGAACAGGAGCGAGCGCGGCTCGCCGCAGAAGGCGCGCAAAAGGCCCAGCAGGTGAAGGCCGAGGCCGATGCCAGGTCCGCCGAGCAGGCGCGCATCGCGGCGGAGAAGGCCAAGCAGATTGCACAGGATCAAGCCGTGGCTGCAGAGCAGAAGCGTCTCGCGGCCGAAAAAGCCGTCTCTGAAAAAATTCTGCCCGAGATCGATGCGGACAGGATTTCCGCGGATAAAGACGCTGCCGCGCCGGCAGCCGTCGACAAAGGCCAGAGTGTGAACCTTGCTGCGCTTAGCGCCGGGTCGCCGGAGCCCGACATCACGAAGTCGGTGCAGAACGAGTTGCGCCGCGTCGGCTGCCTGACCGGCGCCGCCGACGGCCAGTGGGACACGGCGTCGCAGCGCTCGCTGACGCTCTTCAATCGCTACGCCGGCACCACGCTCGAGGCCAAGGTTGCGAGCGTCGATACGCTCGACATGATCAAGCAAAAATCGTCGCGGGTGTGTCCGCTGGTCTGCGAGCATGGCTACAAGGCCGATGGCGACCGCTGCAGCAAGATCGCCTGCGCCGAAGGATCAATCCTCAACGACGACAATGAATGCGAGAAGCGGCGCGCGAAAAAGCTGGAGGCCAAGCGGGATTCTGGTAATCGTCCGGCGCACGCGGATCGTCCGGCTCGCGAGCGGCCGCAGGCAAGCATCCCCCGGCCGCAGGCGTCCTCCGGCGGTAGTGGCCAGATCGTATGCGACCGTGGCGGTTGCCGGCCGATCGCGCGCGGATGCCATCTTGAGTTCAGGACGACCGCGCAAGGCGGCCCCTACGAGGGCGGCGGCGGCAACGTGCAGGTTTGTAACTAGCCCGTCATTCCGGGGCGATGCCAAGCATCGAATTACGATGTGCAATTGCCCATCGGAGAATCTCGAGATTCCGGGTTCGCGCTTATGCGCGTCCCGGAATGACAGTTAGTTAAATCACGCTTGCCGCGATATTCACCATCAGCGCCAACAGCGCGGTATTGAACACGAACGAGATGATGCCGTGCACCGTTGCGGTACGGCGGATGTTCTTGTCGGTGATGCCGACATCGGAAACCTGCGCGGTCATGCCGATCACGAACGAGAAATAGACAAAGTCCCAATAATCGGCGTCAACGTGCTCGTCGCCGCTCGGAAACTGCAGGCCGCCGGGCTTGTTGCCGCGGTAGAATTCGTGCGCGTAGTGCAGCGAGAACACCGTGTGTACCGCCGCCCATGACAGCGCGATCGTCCCCGTCGCCAGGATCAGTTCGGGGGTGCTGCGATGCGACGTGTCCAGTTCGAACAGGATTGCGGCGAGGCTTGCGAACGCGCCAAGCGCCGTGACCAGCAGGATCAGGAAGCGCCCTTCGTCCTGCAGCGCCGCGTTGCGCCGGACGTGATGAACATCGCTGCGCAATGCCATTGAAAATGCCAGCACAAGATAGAATGCGACGAAGATGTCCCAGCTGATCAGAAGCCGCGTCACCAGCCGCAGCGATTGAGGCAGCAGAAAGAACGCGACGATGCCGATCGCGATCGAGATGAACGTGCGCGGCCGCGCATAGACCACGCGGACCGGCAGCGGCAATTTCCGGAAGCGAACAAGGTGTTCCTCGAATTCCTTGCTCATTGTTTGCCTTCAATCTTCGCGTTAGAGCATGATCCGGAAAAAGTGGGCACCGGTTTTCCCTCGCGACACGCAAAGCGTTTGCGCGGAGATCACGCTTTAAACAAATAGAGCGGGATGACGATTCGAAGAAGAGTCATCACGCTCTAGTTCTTGCGCTCCGCGACGAAACGCGCAGCCGCCCGCAGCACCTCGCCTCTGGCACCGAAGACCGACAGCGCGGAATCGGCCCGCGTCAAGAGGTCACGGACGCGTTGCTTGGCGCCGTCGATGCCGAGCTGGGAGACGAAGGTGGTCTTGCCGAGCGCTGCGTCCTGGCCGGTCTGCTTTCCGAGCGCCGCGGCGTCGCCCTCGACGTCGAGCAGATCGTCGGCGATCTGGAAGGCTTCGCCGAGTGCGCGGCCGTAATCGTCGAGCGCCTGATGTTCCCTTTGGGTGGACTGGCCGAGGATCGCGCCGGCAATGCAGCCGAAGCGGAGCAGCGCACCGGTCTTCATCTGCTGCAGGCGGGCGACGTCGACCGGCTCGCGGTCGCCGAAGCGGCCTTCGCCGGCAAGATCAAGCATCTGGCCGCCGACCATCCCGCCAATTCCCGATGCGCGGGCCAGCGCGCGCGTTAGCAACAGCCGCACATTGGCGTTTTTGTGAATCTCGTCCCGGGTAATGATGTCGAACGCGAGTGTCAGCAGCCCGTCGCCGGCGAGAATGGCAGTGGCATCGTCGGTCTTCTTGTGCAGCGTGGGCCGGCCGCGGCGCAGGTCGCTGTTGTCCATCGCCGGAAGATCGTCATGGATCAGCGAGTAGCAGTGGATGCATTCGAGCGCGGCCCCCGCAAGCAACGCGGCCTCGCGGCGGACGCCGAATACCGCTGAACTCTCAACCACCAAAAATGGCCGCAGCCGCTTTCCGCCGCCGAGGCTGGAATAGCGCATGGCTTCCATCAGTCGTTTCGGACGCGCGATCTCGTCGGGTAACGGTGTGTCGGACAACAATGTCGCCAGCAGCGCCTCCGTATCATCAGCGGTCTGGTCCAGCCGTTTGGTAAATTCTGCAGTTCCGGTCGTCATCAAGAAATGCTCCAGATCGAATTTCGGCCGGACAATCGTTGATGGCACCGGCTTCGTCAATTCCGGCGCCGGAACGGATGCGCCTTAAAAGCGCTGGAAAAACCGGGAATTATCAGGGACATATCACGTCTATACGCGCCTGCTCGTCGGTTCTGACCTTCCGGCCTTGATCCAGAAACCTCAGATTTGCGCATTGTCCGGATTTTATTGCTGCTTTTGCTGGCGGCGCTGTTGCTGCCCTATGTGCTGACGCCGATCTATCGCGCCGGCCATCCGGTCTCGACGCTGATGGCCTGGCGCTGGCTCAAGGGCGCGCCGGTAGCGCGGCAATGGGCCGATTTCAGCGCGATTTCGCGCTACCTGCCACGCTCTGTGGTCGGTGCCGAGGACGCGAGATTCTGCAGCCATCACGGGATCGACTGGAATGCGCTGCGCGACGTGATCGACGACGCCGAGGACGGTGAGGTCGCCCGCGGCGGCTCGACGATCGCCCAGCAGGTCGCGAAAAACCTGTTTTTATGGCCGGGCCGCAGCGTGGTCCGCAAGGCGCTGGAGCTGCCGTTGGCGCTATGGATCGATTTCGTGCTGCCGAAGCAGCGGATCCTCGAAATCTATCTCAACATCGCCGAATTGGGCCCCTCCGGGCAGTTCGGCGCCGAAACCGCCTCGATTTACGCTTTCGGCCATTCGGCCGCGACGCTGTCGCCGCGCGAGGCGGCGTTGCTGGCCGCGATCCTGCCCAACCCCCTAAAGCGGGGTGCCCGCGACCCGGGCCCGGGGGTGCGCCGTCTCGCCGGAACCTACATGGCGCGGGCGGCGGCGGTGCAGCGATGCTGGAGCGAAAATCGTGCTTTTTGAGCCAATTTTCGGCATTTTCGGCTGCCGCCGACCCTAGCTTTACGCCATCCCATCCTCTATAAGCGCGGCCTTATCGGCATCGCAGCTCGCGCAGATAGCGCCGGGCCGTCGGTTTTTCCGACGATGCCTCCGCAACACCCCAAGAGGACACCGCTATGGCCGTTCCCAGAAGAAAAACCTCGCCGTCGCGCCGTGGCATGCGCCGCTCGGCGGATGCCCTGAAGACGCCGACCTACGTCGAGGACAAGGATTCCGGCGAATTGCGCCGTCCGCACCACCTCGACCTGAAGACCGGCATGTACAAGGGTCGGCAGGTTCT
>JBJMTR010000079.1:0-2047 GCA_045811565.1 Bradyrhizobium sp. | reverse complement strand
TGCCGTCGCGGTGGACGAACCGTTGGTTGAGCTCGAGACCGACAAGGTCACGATCGAGGTGCCGGCGCCATCTGCCGGCACGCTCGGCGAGATCGTCGCCAAGGACGGTCAGACCGTCGCCGTCGGCGCGTTGCTCGGCCAGATCAACGAGGGCGCCGCAGGAGCCGCCGCCAAGCCGGCCGCCGCGCCGGCCAAAGCTGCTGCGCCGGCTGCGCCTCCGCCGCCTGCCGCACCAAAGGTCCCGCCTTCGGATGCACCGCTGGCGCCATCGGTGCGCAAGCTATCCGCTGAAAGCGGCATCGATGCCTCGACCGTGCCCGGCTCCGGCAAGGATGGCCGCGTCACCAAGGGCGACATGCTGGCCGCGATCGAAAAGGCGGCTGCCGCGCCGACGCCGATCAGTCAGCCGGCGGCGTCCGTGCAGGTGCGCGCGCCATCGCCCGCCGATGATGCCGCGCGTGAAGAACGCGTGAAGATGACGCGGCTGCGCCAGACCATCGCGCGCCGGCTCAAGGACGTGCAGAACACCGCGGCGATGCTGACGACCTTCAACGAGGTCGATATGAGCCACATCATGGCGATGCGCGCGCAGTACAAGGATGTGTTCGAGAAGAAGCACGGCAGCAAGCTCGGCTTCATGGGCTTCTTCACCAAGGCCTGCGTGCAGGCGCTCAAGGAGATTCCGGCGGCGAACGCCGAGATCGACGGCACCGATCTGATCTACAAGAACTACTATCACATCGGCATCGCCGTCGGCACCGACAAGGGCCTCGTGGTCCCCGTTGTGCGCGACTGCGACCACAAGTCGATTGCCGAAATCGAAAAGGGTATCGCCGATTATGGCCGCCGCGCCCGCGACGGCCAGCTCAAGATCGACGAGATGCAGGGCGGCACCTTCACCATCACCAATGGCGGCATCTATGGCTCGCTGATGTCGACGCCGATCCTGAACGCGCCGCAGTCCGGCATTTTGGGCATGCACAAGATTCAGGAGCGCCCGATGGCGATCGGCGGCAAGATCGAGGTCCGCCCGATGATGTACCTGGCGCTATCCTACGATCACCGGGTCATCGACGGCAAGGAAGCCGTGACCTTCCTGGTCCGCGTCAAGGAGAGCCTGGAAGACCCTGCGCGACTGGTGCTGGATCTCTGAGAAATTTTCGCATCGTCTGGTGCGCGACCGTGGTCGGGCATCATGAATTGTGTGTTGAGTGCGCAGATTTTGGGGGCGCTTATGACGGATAAAGTCGTTGTCATCACTGGCGGTAGCCGCGGCATCGGCCGTGCCACCGCGATTGCTGCCGCGGCGCGCGGCTTTCGGGTTGTGGTCGGTTATGCGAGCAATCGCGCGGCGGCAAGCGAAGTCGTCGCCGCCATCGAGAGCAAGAACGGCAAGGCCATCGCGGTGAAATGCGATGTCGGCAGCGAGCGCGACATTCTCGCGCTGTTCAAGGCCGCCGACGAATTCGGGACGCTGGGCGCGCTTGTCAACAATGCGGGCATTGTCGGGCCGTCGGCGCGGGTCGAGGACATGTCGGCCGAACGCATTCAACGCATGATGGCGGTCAATGTCACCGGCAGCATTTTATGTGCGCGCGAGGCGGTGAAACGGTTGTCGACCCGCAACGGCGGCGCGGGCGGCGTTATCGTCAATGTGTCGTCGGTCGCGGCAAAGCTCGGCTCGCCCAACACCTATGTCGATTACGCCGCCTCCAAAGGCGCGGTCGATTCATTCACCATTGGTCTTGGCCATGAAGTCGCCGGCGAAGGTATTCGCGTCGCCGCGATCCGTCCCGGGCTGATCGATACCGAAATCCACGGCAGCGGCGGCGAGCCCGATCGCGCGCATCGGCTTGCGCACACGGTGCCGATGAAGCGCGTCGGCACCGCCGAAGAAATCGCCAACGCCATCGTCTGGCTGATGTCGGATGATGCCTCCTACGTGACCAGCACCATTCTTGATGTGTCGGGCGGTCGGTAATACCTGCCACAAAGATTCAGCTACAGGACCTCGATCATGGCCACTTACGATCTCGTCGTCATCGGC
>JBJMTR010000078.1:0-8758 GCA_045811565.1 Bradyrhizobium sp. | reverse complement strand
GCGGATTGCTCTTAGCAAGGATGGCGGCAATTGCGGAATTGCGCTCCGCCTCCAGCGCAATGATGGCCTGCCGGGCCCAAAGATAAGATGCGTGAAAAATCTCGGTGTGGCGTTCGAATTCTGTCACGCCGACTCCGGGCGCAAACGGTGGCCGCATCACGTGATCGAGCGGCGCGGTCGGCAGTGTATCATAACGCTGATGTGCCACGAGACTTCGCCACAGCACATTGACCGCACTCGGCGCCGCGGGAAGCAGTTTCTTGCGGAAAGGCGTCAGCATGGCCGCGACCAGCTCAAACCGTCCGGGCAATGCGGCATACTCGACATCAAACATCTCGGCCGCGGGATCGCCGAAATGCACAACCAGGTTCGGACCGCTCTTTAGTTGATGCATCGGCGCCAGCGGGACATTGTCGATGAGGCATCCATCGACGAGCATCGCGCCCTCTGGCGTGTAGAACGGCGGCAATAGTCCGGGGATCGCGCTCGATGCACGCACCGCCTGCCAGAGCAGCCCCGAGCGGATCAATTCAAGATTATGAGTGGAGAGGTTGGTTGCGATTGCCCCGAAAGGCCGCCAGCAATCCTCGATCCGGCAATCGGGGCCGTATTGATCGGCAAGGGCGCGATCGAAAGCCTTGTGATCGAGCAGGGCGTAGCGCGGCCAGGTTGGTCGCCGGAAGCTGCGGCTCCTGACGAAGATTTCGTGGGTGCCGTGCTCAAGCCGCTCGGCCTCGTAGTTTTTCGCAAAACCGGCTGCCATCGCAGAACCGACACTGGTGCCGACAAAGATATCGAACGTCACGCCGCGCTCTCGAAACGCCTTGTAGATTCCCGCATGCGCCACTCCGAAGCTGCCGCCGCCGGCGGCGACGAATCCAACCGCTCGACCGGACAGAAAACGGATCAAGCTGTCGATATCGACCTGATCTTCAAGCGCGACATGGTGATGCATGAAGGCAGGCAGCCGGGCAAGCCAGGCCACAGTGCCGCTGACCGCGCTGGTTCGTCGGTCATGAATGCGAACGAGGCGTCGCGCTGAAACCGGGTGAACCTCGCAAGCAAAAGCTTCGATATCGCTCAATGCTCCCGCGGGCGCATTTCCACGGCACGCAAACACGACCATGTCGGCCTGACGAATGGCCTTGCGCGCCCACGCCGAGGCTTCGCGACCGCCAAGATAGATCACGAGCGGCGCGGTGTGTTCCAGTTGGTTGAGCCAGTCCGCGATTTCGGACGCATCGAGCGCTCGGCCTGGAAACCTTGCCTGAAGGCGAGCGAGATCGACGATCTCGGCATCGGTCGCAGCGAGCCCTTCGCGCATTCGGCGATCAAAAGCACTTGGCAATGGCTCTAATCCTGCCTCGATGAGCGTCACTGTTCGTGCCTTTGGCGACGCGCGAACCGGGGCGAGGCGCGCAGTCTGCGCGATGAATCGCCGCGCGAGCGCTGCGAGCAGCGCCTCGACGATCGCCGGCGAGTCCTTCACCAGGTCCTGGTAGGCTGCGCGCGTCAGCGCCAGCACGCTGGTGTCACGGATCGCAATCACATCGGCGGTGCGCGGGACATTTGCAAAGAAACCGAGTTCGCCCACCAATTCGCCGGCCCGAAGCTCGGCGATCGGATCGGGTTCGCCGGCTCTGCGCACAGCCAGCGCGCCGTGTAACACCATGAACAATGAATCGGAGGCCTCACCTTGCGCTACGAGCATTTCCCCGCGCACCAGATCCTGGCGGACCATCGCACCAATAGTCCTCAACCGCTGTTCGGCACTGAGCGTCCTGAACAGCGGGAAGTCCTCAAAGACGTTTCCCCACGCAAACGTCGATCTCGGTACACTCATCGGCGACACCCAGTGCGCTTGCACCATAGCAATGCTATCGCCGGCTGGCTTTGACTGCGAGCGCTATCAAGTCTTGGGTCGGCGGCGGATGATCGAGCATGAGCAAAAAAGGCGCGATCATCTCTCGTCGGGCGCAGCAGTAGCCCTCAGTGGTCGGGCGTGTCGCCTTTCGGAAGGGCGAAGCGCAGGCGCTGCTATGGCGGCGCTTCACCGCGTTGGAATGACGAATATCTGGCCCGGATAAATCAGGTTGGGATTGCGGATCTGCTCCCGGTTCGCCTTGTAAATTACGGCGTAGCGCGTGCCCGCGCCGTAGGTGAGGCGGCTGATGCGCCACAGACTGTCGCCGCGGGAGACGGTGGTGGTCGCGATCTTCGGCACGACCACGGCGGAGGGCGAGCCTTCGTCTGGCAGAACGGTGGCTTCGGTTGCCGCCAGCTGCGGCTGCGATGCAGCGGCTAGGTCCGGCCCCTTGGATGGTGGGGCCTGTGCCGGCACGGACGCGGTGACCACCGTGTCGGGAACGTTGAACGGCACCTCGGCGCGGCCGCGGACCGCGCCCGAGTTCGATTCTACCTCGTCCAGCCTGACGCGGTAGCCGCCGCGCGCGACCCCTTCATTGATGGTGACCGCAAGACGTCCATCCGCGCCGGCCGTTACCGACGCAACAAAGCTGTCGTTGAGATAAAGTCGCACCACTGCGCCGGGGCGTGCGCGGCCGCTCACATGGAGCTTGCCGCCCGGCTCGATCTCGACCGCCTCCACAACCACTGCCCCGGCCATCGGCTTTGGCGCAGCCGGCTGTGACAGCACAACCGTGGGCTTATCCGGCGTCATCAGTGCCACGACGGGGCGGTCGTTCGCACGCTGATTCGGACTTGGCTCAAGCGCCACCGCCACGCTCTGTTTGGAAGTAGCCTGCTTGCCGTCCGGTTGCCTGGAGCGCAGCGTCAGGTCGTAAGTGCCTGGCGGAAGCGGAGGCGGGACCATGGCGAATTGTCCGGATTGATCCGCGACCGCGCGATCATGCAGCTCGCCGTTGCGCAGCAGTTCCACCGTTGCGCCTGGGGCCGCCCGGCCGGCGATCACCGCTTCGCCAGTCGGCTCGATGCGGGCAATGTCGAACGCCGGCATGCCGTCGCCGCTGTCCGGCGGTGCGGGCGATCCGCCCAGCGCGGTCGCCACGGCGTTCGTTCCAGCTTGTGCCGTTGCGAGCGCGGCGGAGCCCTCATTGCGAGCGCTCGATGGCGGCCGCAAAACGGCGGCGGCAGTTGCGGCCCTGGTTGCAGCCGGCGGCTCTTGTGTCAGGTGCGTGATCCCGAAGACAATTGCTGCACCACCGGCCGCAATAAGCGCCAGAGAAGGCAGGACTATCCGGGCTATGGATGTGGCAGTCACGATGCGCAACCCCCGGGCCAGCTCGCTGGCTTATCAGTATGGCGAGTTGATTCTGCGCCGATTTGTTTCGGTCATCAAGTGCGCCTAGCACGGGAACCCACCGGTCAGTCGAACTGACCAATGCACCTCAGGGTGCACTGCCGGAATCTTGGAACCTGAACCGATTGCTCGCTACGAGCTGCAGGAGTTACCTCTCCTTCCGCAACGGATGATGATGCAGGGTATGAAGCGTTATTTCCGGCGGGCAATTGAGCCGAACCGGCAACAGGCTGGTGCCGGCGCCCACCGACGTGTAACCGGCCATCTTTCCGTAACGCCATGCGCCGGCGCCCATGGCTCGCGGCAGTCTCGCTTCCAGCTTGATCGGAAACCCGCCGGGCAGACAGAGCTGGCCGCCATGGGTGTGTCCGCTCAGCATGACATCGAAGCCTGCGCTCGCGCCCTGTCCGTAGACCTCCGGGGTATGCGACAGCAAAATCGAAAAAGCCTCCCGCGGAATTTGCATTGCCGCCTTGCTGATGTCATCGGCGCGGTAGAAGTGCGCGTCATCGACGCCGGCAAGATAGATGGCTTGACCGCGGCGCTCGATCGCTACGCTCTCGTTGAACAACATTCGTATACCCATGGCTTCCATCCTTGGAGCCATGCGAATGGTGTCATGATTGCCGAGGACGGCATAAACCGGCGTCGTCAGCCGTCCAACCAGTTCGCCGATGTATTCAAGGCTCTTGTCGAACGGTCCATAAGTTTTGCCGCGATAGTCGCCGGTGAGCACGCAAAGGTCATATCTGAGATCGTCAACAAGGCCGAACAGGTGCCGCATGGCGCCGGTACTGATATCGGCGTGCAGATCGCTGATGTGGAGGACGATGAAACCATCGAAGTTTTCGGGCAAAGCGGCTGATGCGAGCGTGTTTTGCCGGATGAGGATGCGATCCGCGTTTTGGCGGGCGCGGCCGTACAGACCGGTCAGCTTGAGCGCGATCTCGATGATAGTCGGTGCGGAATACCAGTTTTCGAGATTGAAGATGAGTGTGCCTTGACCGAAGAGCTGCGCCTCATGCTCGGTTTCGGTCTTCAGGCGCCGCTCCACGTGCGCGGCCCCGATTCGCTTTGCCAGATCCTGCAAGTCCGCTTCCGTCATGGGGCAGTCATCCGTCGGGCAGCCAAGCAATCGTGAGATGCGAATGCAAGCAGGGCATTGCGTTGAATTCCGAGCCACGATCCTTGCGGCCCGGACGTCTCATTTCGCGACAAGTAAACGAACTTCCGGATAGCCAGTCCGCCGGGAAATCGAGCCGATGGCCGATGCTCCTGTCGACGTCGAATCTTTCCGGTTGACTTGATCGCCAAAAAGAACAAAATAAGAACATTTCCAGCGAAGCGGTGACGGCCTCTTATCGCAAGTTGCTGAGATGGCGGGTAACGCGCAGCACTTGCGGATCAATTTCAAACCCTCTTATATGAATTCTCATTTTTGAGTAGCGGGCAATGAACATTACAATCAAGGCGATCGTCGCAACCCTGTGCGTTCTGGCGTCAGCTTCAACATCCAGTGCTCGCGGTCCCTACGGCTCTATCAACGTCGGCAACTGGCGCGGGGGTGCCTATACCAACGACAAGACCGGTGTCTTTTCGCATTGCGCCGCGGGCGCCGTTTACGACAGCGGCATCTCTTTCGTGGTTTCGATCGGCGAGGATTCCGGCTGGCGATTGGGATTCGCGCACGAGAGCTGGCAACTGACCACCGGTGAAGCGTTTCCGCTCGCCCTTACCTTCGATGGGCAGACGGCCATTCACGTCCAGGGGATGCCGCTCGGCGCACACCTCGTCAACGTCCAGCTGCCGACCAATTCCTCGCTGATTTCCCAGTTCAGAAAAGCCAAGACGATGACGGCCTTCGCGCAAGGCCAGTTGTTTCAATTCAACCTGAACCAGACCGCGCAATTGTTGCCGGCGCTCGCCAATTGCGTCGTCAGCGTCAAGAAGAACGGGATCGTCAACGCCGGCGAGTTCGCGCTCCCCGCGCCGAAGCCGGCCGCGGCGGCGCCGGCGAAATCCAGCAAGACCGTTGGCAAGACCGGCACTGGCTTCGTGATCAGCAAGAGTGGACACGTCATTACCAATCAGCATGTCGTCGATGGCTGTATTGGCGATATCCTGGGCAATCTGAGCGGCGAAGCCCCGCTCAAGCTACGTCTTGTTTCAAGCGATGAAACCAACGATCTCGCCTTGCTGCAGGCGCCGAGTGCTTTCAAGGAGGTCGCCGTTATCAGGGCGAATGCCCCTCAGACTGGCGATGGCATCGTTGCGATCGGCTATCCCTATCACGGGCTGCTGACATCGGATTTCACGGTAACCACGGGAATTGTCAGTTCTTTAAGCGGCCTTTTCAATGACACGCGTCATTTGCAAATCAGCGCCGCGGTTCAGCCGGGCAACAGTGGCGGACCGCTGCTGGATTTTGGTGGGGCCGTCGTCGGTGTAGTTGCGGCGAAACTGGACGGGATCAAAATTGCAAGAGCGACGGGCAACATTCCCGAGAATATCAATTTCGCGATCAAGACCGGCGCGGTGCGGGACTTCCTGGATAACAGCGTAGTGCCGTACGAAACTGCCGACGCCAGACTTGAACTGAACAAGAAGGATCTAAAGACGGCGGACATCGCCAAAAATGCTCGGGCATTCACGCTGTTGATTTCCTGCACCGCGACGGATCAGAGCGCGAGCACCAAGAAATCCGGCGATTGATGGGGGGCGTTGCCCGCGGGGGCATTCCCCTCGTCTCGCCGCCGCTTCACGCTTGGGGGCGACCGGCCTTCACCAGCGCAATCAGCTCCGCGCCATAATGCTCGAGCTTCTTGTCGCCGATGCCGGCGATGCCGCGAAGGCCGTCAAGCGTCATCGGGCGGGCGGCGGCGATGCCGTCGATGGTGGAATCGTGCAGCACGACGTAGGCAGGCACGCCGCGCTGGCGCGCCACCTCGGAACGCCAGGCCCGGAGCGCGGCATGCAGGGCCGGATCGGCGGTCTTGCCTGGGCTGGCCGTCGAGGCTGCGAGATCGCCGCGCCTTGACTTGTCGCGGATGGCGCGGTTGTGCGAGCCAGTGGTCGCCTCGCGCAGCATCACCTCGGATTCGCCTTTCAACACGCCGCGTGCAGTCTCCGTCAGCTTCAACGCGCCAAAAGCTTCGCTGTCGGCGCGAAAATGGCCCATGGCCACCAGCTGGCGCAGCACGGCGCGCCACTGCTTTTCGTTGAGCTCGCGGCCGACGCCGAACACGGACAATTTGTCATGCCCGAACTGCTTGACGCGTTCCGTCATGCGGCCGACCAGGACGTCGATCAGATGCATGGCGCCAAAGCGCTGCCCGGTGCGATACGCGCAGGACAACAATTTCTGCGCGACGATCTTGCCGTCGCGGACGCGCGGCGGCGACAGACAGTTGTCGCAATTGCCGCAACCGTTGACATGAAGCGCTTCGCCGAAATACCCGAGCAGGCGGCTACGCCGGCAGCCCGCGGTTTCTGCCAGACCAACCAGCGCGTCGAGCTTGCCGATCGACACGCGTTTGAAGGTATCGGAGCCGTTGGATTCATCGATCATGCGGCGCTGCTGCACGATGTCGGACAGGCCATAGGCCATCCACGCGGTGGATCGTTTGCCGTCGCGCCCGGCACGTCCGGTCTCCTGATAATAGGCCTCGATGCTTTTCGGCAGATCGAGATGCGCCACGAATCGCACGTCCGGCCTGTCGATGCCCATGCCGAACGCGATGGTGGCGACGATCACGATGCCGTCCTCGTTGATGAAGCGGTCTTGATTCCGGGCGCGCACGCCGGCATCGAGGCCGGCATGATAGGGCAGCGCCGCAATGCCGGCATCGGCCAGTGCGGCCGCGGTATCCTCGACCTTGGCGCGCGACAGGCAATAGACGATGCCAGCGTCGCCTGAATGGCGCTCCGCGATGAAGGCCTTGAGCTGCGCCACCGAATTCTGCTTATCGACGATTTCATAGCGGATGTTCGGTCGGTCAAAACTTGCGACAAAGCTGGGGGTGCCTGCAAGCGAGAGCCGTTCAATAATCTCCTTCCGCGTCAGCTCATCGGCAGTCGCGGTCAGCGCCATGCGCGGCACGTCGGGAAAACGTTCTGCGATGATCGACAGGCCGATATACTCCGGGCGGAAGTCGTGGCCCCATTGCGACACGCAGTGCGCCTCGTCGATCGCAAACAGCGCGATCTCAGCTCGGTCGAGCAGGGCGAGGCAGCGTGGGGTCAACAGCCGCTCCGGCGCGACATAGAGCAGATCGAGATCGCCGGCGATCAGCCGCCGCTCGATCTCGGCGGCTTCGTTCAAAGACAGCGTGGAATTCAATACCGCCGCATTGACACCGGCCTCGATAAGGCCGGCGACCTGGTCGCGCATCAGCGCGATCAGCGGCGACACGACGATGCCGCAGCCTGAGCGCAGCAATGACGGCAGCTGATAGCACAGCGACTTGCCGCCGCCGGTCGGCATCAGCACCAGGCAATTGCCGCCATCGGTGACGTGCCGGACAATTTCCTCCTGCGCGCCGCGAAAGGCTGACAAGCCGAACACCGAATTGAGAACGGAAAGCGCATCCCGGGCGGTTCCCGATTCGCGGTTGAGGGCGGCGTTCGCTTCCATATCAGCTTCAAAAGGGGTCAACAGGCGGTGATCGATGCCCTCTCGGGCGAACGAGGCGGGAATATCCGTGTTAAAACACGGTCCGACAACAAACTCAAATCACGGGCATGGCCGCATCCTCGCGGATCATCACAAGCGCTATCGCTGTCGTGCTGATCGTCGGCGCGGCGGCGGCCTTTGCCATTGTTTGGCGGCCAACCATTGCGGCGATCGAGCCGCCCGCGCCGCGGACGTTCGATGCCGCCCTCGTCAAGCACGGCCGCGATCTCGCGGCGATCGGCAATTGCAACGATTGCCACACCATACGCGGCGGCAAAAACTTTGCCGGTGGCCTGCCGGTGCCGACGCCGTTTGGAACGATCTACTCTTCCAACATTACACCGGACCGGGAAAGCGGGATCGGGCAATGGTCGGAGGCCGCATTCCGCCGCGCGATGCGCGACGGGGTCAATCGCGAAGGCCGGCATCTCTATCCGACCTTTCCCTACGATCACTTCACCAATGTTTCCGACGAGGATGACCGAGCGCTTTATGCCTTCCTGATGACGCGTCAGCCGGTTCGCGCGGGCGCGCGCGAAAACCAGCTGTCCTTTCCGTTCAATCAGCGGCCCCTGATTGCGGGATGGAAATTACTGTTCCTTCGCCGCGACGGCTATCAGGCGGATGCTACGAAGAGCGCAGAATGGAATCGCGGTGCGTATCTGGTCGCCGGCCTGGCTCATTGCGGCGCCTGCCATACGCCGCGCAACGCGCTTGGCGCGGAACGCGTGACCGCCCAGTTTTCCGGCGGCGATGTCGACAATTGGCTTGCTTATGCCCTTAACGACCGCTCACACGCGCCGGTG
>JBJMTR010000077.1:0-13584 GCA_045811565.1 Bradyrhizobium sp. | reverse complement strand
GAATGTCTCCAGGAGAGCAATCTAACTGTGGCGTTTGGGAAGCGATCAGGCGGTACGTCGCTTCGCGGTCACTTCGATCTCGACCTTCATCTCTGGCTTCAAGAGCGACGCGACGACGAGCAGCGTTGCGGCCGGGCGAATGTCGCCGAGAAATTCGCCGCAGACCGCGAAATGGGCATCCGCGTCCTTGATGTCGGTGAGGTAATAGGTCGCGCGGACGATATCGGCCATTGCGAAACCGCCTTCCTTCAACGCGGCCTCGATGGTCCTGAAGCAATTTCGTGACTGGCTCGTGACATCGGCTGGCATCGCCATGGTGCTGTAGTCGTAACCGGTGGTGCCGGCGACGAAGGCGAAATCGCCGTCGATCACGGCGCGGCTGAAACCGGCGGTCTCTTCAAAAGGCGAACCGGTGGAAATCAGGCGGCGGGGCATCTGGACCTCTGGATTGCGGGTTTGGCGCGGTTTACGGGCTTTTCGCCGACAAGCGCAACCCCTCAGCTAATATCAGCGTGAACGTTGTGTCAGATCGGAAGCCGGAGGCGTGGCGGCTCCCCAGCGGCGCACGAAAATGTCCCTGACGATCATCACCGAGATCACGATCAGCAGGAGCGTCGTGACGATGCTGCGGAGGCGCGAACGTGCAGTATCGCTTCCAGTGGGGAGGGTGGCCGACATGATCGCGCGCCTTATGCCGCGTGCGGCACGACTTGCGGTGCCTTCCTCGCTCGGGATGCGTTAGGTTTGAGCAGCAGCGCGCCGGTCGGTACGATCATCCCCCAGGCGCCGTCGAGTGCATCCTCGCGCAGCTCGAGCCCGAGCAGGCGGTCGCGCTCGAACGGACCGGGCAGCGTCAGCTCGACGGTCTTGATGCCGCAGAAGCCGAAGCGAGCGTAATAGGGCGCATCGCCGAGGAGGATCACCGCGCCGTGGCCGCGGGCTCGCGCGGCGGCCAGCGCATGCTCCATCAGGGCGGCGCCGACGCCGAGTTTGCGGCTGGCGGCTTCGACCGCCAGCGGCCCAAGCATCAGTGCCGGCTTGCCGCCGGCGCTGACGTGCCACAATCGCACGGTGCCCACCAGCCGGTCTTGCGTTCCTCGGCGAACTGCCGAGAGGGCGAGGCCTTCGGCGGGCGCGCGTCCGTCGCGCAGACGCTGACAGGTCCGTATATGACGGTTTTTGCCGAAGCAGCCATCCAGCAGCGCTTCACGCGCAACAACCTCCGATGGCCGCTCCGCACGGATCGCGAACGGAGCGGCGTCGGACATGAGGGCAACTGGGGTCTTTCGCAAAGCAGCCATGGCACGTCAGTCCTTCGCTACGAGCGGCGGGCGAGCCGCGGCAGCGTTGTCAGCAGATTCGTAAGGGGGGTGAGGGAGCCGGCGGGCCGGCTCCTCATTTTCTTGCTCCCTGCCCGCAAGCGGGAGAGGTCGAGAAGACTCAGATGTGGTAGGTCTTCAGCGGCGGAATGCCGTTGAAGGCCACCGACGAGTACGTCGACGTGTAGGCGCCGGTACCCTCGATCAGCACCTTGTCGCCGATCTCGAGTGTCACGGGCAGCGGGTACGGCATCTTCTCGTACAGCACGTCGGCGGAGTCGCAGGTCGGACCCGCAAGCACGCACGGCGTCATCTCCGCCCCGTCATGCGGGGTGCGGATGGCGTAGCGGATCGACTCGTCCATCGTCTCGGCGAGGCCGCCGAACTTGCCGATGTCGAGGTACACCCAGCGCACCTCGTCCTCGTCGCTCTTCTTGGAGATCAGAACGACTTCGGTCTCGATGATCCCTGCATTTCCGACCATGCCGCGGCCCGGCTCGATGATCGTCTCCGGGATCTGGTTGCCGAAATGCTTGCGCAGCGCACGGAAGATCGAGCGGCCGTACTGCACGACCGGGGGAACGTCCTTGAGGTACTTGGTCGGGAATCCGCCGCCCATGTTGACCATGGAGAGGTTGATCCCGCGCTCGGCGCAGTCACGGAACACGGTCGAGGCCATCGCCAGCGCCCGGTCCCACGCCTTCACCTTGCGCTGCTGCGAGCCGACGTGGAACGAGATGCCGCACGGCTCGAGGCCCAGACGCTTGGCGAGGTCGAGCACCTCGACCGCCATCTCCGGATCGCAGCCGAACTTGCGCGACAGCGGCCATTCGGCGCCGGCGCAATCATAGAGAATACGGCAGAACACTTTTGCGCCCGGAGCGGCGCGGGCGACTTTCTCGACCTCGGCGGCGCAGTCGACCGCGAACAGGCGAATGCCGAGCGCAAAGGCGCGCGCGATATCGCGCTCCTTCTTGATCGTGTTGCCATAGGAGATGCGGTCCGATGTAGCGCCTGCGGCGAGCGCCATTTCGATTTCGGCAACGGTGGCGGTGTCGAAGCACGAGCCCATCGAGGCCAGAAGCGACAGCACTTCCGGCGCCGGGTTTGCCTTCACCGCGTAGAACACACGGCTGTCCGGCAAGACCTTCGCGAAGCTCTGGTAGTTGTCGCGCACGATTTCAAGGTCGACGACGAGACAGGGCTCGGTGTCCCGGCCCTCGCTGCGGCGGTGACGCAGGAATTCCTGGATACGTTCGGTCATAGCACTCTCCCAAACGGCCCCAGCGACGGGACCCGTTCAAAATGTTCTCGGACGTGAGCGCTTCGGCGTTGCCGCACGATGGAGACGCGACGAAGCCTTGAACTCAGACCGAATTGTGCTGCCGTGGATTGGTTGGGAATTTTCCCGCCCGCTCACCTGGCAATGAAGGACAAGCCTTTTCAGTAGCCCGCGCCGGCGGTGGAATGCCGGTAGAGACCAAAAAAGCCCGATCCGTCGTTGCTTTAAGTCGCGTCCCCCGTTGAGAGCGGAGTGCGCCGGTTCGCCTCCGGCTGCCAGTCACGGTTGCAAGGAGCGAAGGGACCTTCAGCGGCATCCCTTGAGAGAGATGCTGGCCCCATAAGTCTTGAGCGACTTAAGCGACCCTCGGTCCTTCATCCCTTGGCGGCTGTCCGGCCTCTTGTCCGGATACCTACCGACTGACACACGACCACAGGCACGTGCGAAATTGGGCAAGCTTGGAAATAAGCGCTTCGAGTCTGCTTCGCAAGATTTTTTTTGAAATGGGGATAAATTTCCCTAACGCGAGCTTGCAAGGTCGCGCTCAGCGCGCGCTGGCGCGGCTGAACCTGAACAGATGTTAAGCTAGCTTAACGAAGCATGTGTGTTTGAAGCCTGCGGCGCAAGGCTTTCGCCTTTCTCGCTCGCCACGCTTAAGCGCGTCGCGTGAACGGCTCGACGCGCTGGGCCGCGCGGATGAAAGCCACCATGATGAGGACGCCGATCGCGAACAGCACGGCCTGCACGATGTGCGCGCCGGTGTCGTCGAGACCGAGCAGAATCGCGAGCGCCCAGCCGCCGGCAAACGCCGCGCCGAACACTTCCGCGCCGATCAGGATAGCCGCGCTGATCACGGTGACGACGCTCGGCCAGATGATCTCGCGGGTTCTTGCGGAAGAGGGCTGCATGCTCATGGAATGGATCCTGTTCAGGGGCCGCAATCTCTCCGAAAAGCGCCGATCTATCAAGCGCAAAAGGCTCAAAAATGCCGCATCACGTGATATAGATGGGCCGATATTTTCGAGGCAAAAACGGGAATTGTAATGTCAGAAACCCTGGAAACGCAGCTTCAGGCAAACCCGCTCCTGAAGGCGTGGCAGACGCCGTTCGAGACGCCGCCGTTTGCCGAAATCCAGCCCGAACATTTCCTGCCCGCCTTTGAGCGGGCCTTTGCCGATCACGCCGCGGAGGTCGCCGCGATCACCCATGACCCGGCGACGCCGGACTTCGCCAACACCATCACCGCGCTGGAGCGCTCCGGCAAGCTGCTCTCGAAGGTCGCGGCCGTGTTCTACGATCTGGTCTCGGCACACTCCAATCCGGCGATCCTGGAGATCGACAAGGAAGTTTCGCTGCGGATGGCGCGGCACTGGAACCCGATCATGATGAACGCGGTGCTGTTCGGCCGCATCGCGATGCTGCACGAGAAGCGCGCCACCCTCGGGCTGACCGGCGAACAGATGCGGCTGCTGGAGCGCACCTATATCCGCTTCCGACGCGCCGGTGCCGGGCTCGACGATGCCGCCAAGGCGCGGATGGCCGAGATCAACGAGCGGCTGGCCCATCTCGGCACCACGTTCAGCCACCATCTGCTCGGCGACGAGCAGGAATGGTTCATGGAGCTCGGCGAGGATGACCGCGCCGGGCTTTCAGATAGTTTCATTGCGGCGGCCAAGGCCGCGGCGGAAGAGCGCGGCATGGCCGGCAAGGCGATTATTACGCTGTCCCGCTCCTCGGTCGAGCCGTTCCTGAAAAGCTCCGCCCGGCGCGACCTGCGCGAAAAGGTCTTCAAGGCCTTTACCACGCGCGGCGACAACGGCAACGCCAACGATAACAACGCCATCGTCGTCGAAATCCTGGCGCTGCGCGAGGAGAGCGCGAAGATCATGGGCTTCCCGACTTATGCCGCCTACCGGCTCGAGGATTCGATGGCGAAGACCCCGGACGCCGTCCGCGGCCTCCTGGAGCGGGTCTGGAAGCCCGCGCGCGCCCGGGCGCTTGCCGACCGCGACGCCCTGCAGGCGCTGATCGCGGAAGAGGGTGGCAATTTCGCGCTGGCGCCATGGGACTGGCGCTACTACGCAGAAAAGCTGCGGCAGATCAGCGCCAATTTCGACGACGCCGCGATCAAGCCCTATCTCGTGCTCGACCACATGATCGAGGCCGCCTTCGACTGCGCCGGCCGCTTGTTCGGCGTCACCTTCTCCGAGCGCAGGGATATCCCGGTCTGGCATCCGGACGTGCGGGTTTGGGAGGTCAAGGGCCCCGACGGCAAGCATAAGGCGCTATTCTATGGCGACTATTATGCCCGCCCCTCGAAGCGATCGGGCGCCTGGATGACCTCGCTGCGGGACCAGCAGAAGCTCGATGGCGCGATCGCGCCGCTGGTGATCAATGTCTGCAATTTCGCCAAGGGCGCCGGCGGCGAGCCATCGTTATTGTCGCCCGACGACGCGCGGACGCTGTTCCACGAATTCGGCCACGGACTGCACGGCATGCTGTCGGATGTCACATATCCGTCGCTGTCGGGCACATCGGTGTTCACCGATTTCGTCGAACTGCCCTCGCAGCTCTACGAGCACTGGCAGGAGCAGCCGCAGGTGCTGCGGCGGTTTGCCCGGCATTGCCAGACCGGCGAGCCGCTGCCGGACGATCTGCTCCAGCGCTTCCTCGCCGCGCGAAAATTCAACCAGGGTTTTGCCACCGTGGAGTTCGTCTCCTCGGCGCTGATCGATCTCGAATTCCATACCCAGCCGGCCTCCGCCAGCCGCGACGTGCGGGCATTCGAGCAGGCCGAGCTGGAAAAGATCGGCATGCCGGCCGAGATCGCGCTGCGGCACCGGCCGACCCAGTTCGGCCACATCTTCTCCGGCGACCACTATGCGTCGGGATATTACAGCTACATGTGGTCGGAGGTGATGGATGCCGACGCGTTCGGCGCGTTCGAGGAGGCCGGCAACATCTTCGATCCGGCCACGGCAAAACGCCTGCACGACGACATCTATTCCTCGGGCGGCTCGCGCGATCCCGAGGATGCCTATGTCGCCTTCCGCGGCCGCGAGCCGGAGCCTGACGCGCTGCTGCGCCGCCGGGGCCTCGTGGAAACGCCTGAGGCGGCCTGAGATGAGCATTGCAATGCGTTGGCTGTTTAGTCTGCTGGTTGCCGGCGGTACCGCGGTTGCGGCAACAATGGCGCAGGCGCATCCGCATGTCTGGATCACGGCAACCAGCGAGTTGATCTACGCCTCTGATGGCACGATCACCGGCGTGCGCCACGCCTGGACCTTTGACGACATGTTCTCGACCTACGCGTTGCAGGGCATCGAGAGCAAGAGCAAGGGTGCCTACAGCCGTGAGGAATTGGCGCCGCTGGCGCAGACCAACGTCGAATCGCTGAAAGAGTTCGCCTACTTTACTTTCGCGAGAGCCGACGGCAAAAAGGAAAAATTCCAGGAGCCGACCGACTACTTCCTTGAATACAAGGATGCCGCACTGACGCTGCATTTCACCTTGCCGCTGAAAGCGCCGGTGAAACCGAAGGAGCTTGTGCTCGAAGTGTTCGACCCGGCGTTTTTTATCGACTTCAAACTGGCCGGACAGGACCCGATCAGGCTGGTCGGCGCGCCCGCCGCCTGCCAGTTGAGATTGCAGCGCCCGAACGACGGCACGGCCGGCGCCCAGAAACTCGATGAACAAACCTTCCTGAGCGGCGACAATTCCAATTACGGGGCGATGTTCGCCAACAAGATCACGGTCGCCTGCCCGTGAGCCCGCGAACGCGCGCGGCCCGTGGGCTGGCGATTGGCGCCGCGGTGCTGATTGGCATTGTCGTGTTGGACGGCGCTTGCCATGTTCTGTTCGCGCAAAATCCATTCGGCGGTCCGCGCCCGAGCGCCGCAGAGCCGCGGGTGGGCGGCATCGTCGGATGGCTGCTGGCGCGACAATCGGAATTCTACCGCGAGATTTCTGCAACTATTCGTGCGGCGAAGTCGGACGGCTCCGCGGTCTGGACGCTGCTCGCGGTTTCCTTTGCTTATGGGATCTTCCACGCCGCCGGTCCCGGCCACGGCAAGGCGGTGATCTCCTCCTACCTGGTCGCCAATCAGGAAAGCGCGCGGCGCGGCATCGTGCTGTCGTTTGCCTCGGCGCTGCTGCAGTCGCTGGTCGCGGTGGTGGTCGTCGGCATTTGCGCCTGGCTGCTCAATGCCACAGCCAAGACCATGTGCGGGGCCGAGAAGGCGATCGAGATCGCGAGCTACGCCCTGATCGCGGCGTTCGGCGCCCGGCTGGTCTGGACCAAGGGCGGCGGGTTCATGCGCGCGCTGCAGGCGCAGCCGGTGCCTGCGATCGTGATCGCTGCGCATCATCACCAGGGCGATGCTCCTCATCATGACCACCACCACGGCCATGCCCATGACGAGCATTGCGGCCACTCTCACGGGCCGGCGCCGCGCGAACTCGCCGGTCCGGGCGGCTGGCAGCGCGGGCTCGGCGCGATCTTCGCCGTCGGCATCAGGCCCTGTTCGGGCGCCATCCTGGTGCTGGTGTTCGCGCTGGCCCAGGGCCTGTTCTGGGCCGGCATCGCCGCGACCTTCGTGATGGGGCTCGGCACCGCGATCACGGTCGCGACCATCGCCATCGTCGCGGTGTCCGCAAGAGGCCTGGCGCAACGTTTAAGCGCCGGCCGCGACGGCGGCGGCACGCTGATCATGCGCGGAATCGAATTCGGCGCCGCGGGACTGGTGCTGCTGTTCGGCCTCGGTCTGCTGTTCGGCTATCTCGCCGCCGAGCGCGTGGCCTGCCTCTAACGTTCTTCGTCATTCCGGGGCGATGCGTAGCATCGAACTCAGATGCGCAATTGCGCATCTGCGGCCTGGTTCTTCGGACCATCCCGGAATGACGGCAATAAGCATTCAAGCCGGCAAATAACTGCCGATCGCCGGCAAGAAGAAGATCGCGATGTTGATCGCAAAGCCGATGCTCCATAGGATCGAGCGGAGCGTCGGGCGGTTGCCGATATAGGTGAATACATAGGCGATGCGCACGATGAGAAACAGCACCGCCAGTTCGTCGATCAGGCGTTGGGGACCCAAGCGGAATTCCGCCAGCAGCACGGCGAGGGCGAAGAACGGAAACGCCTCGATGCCATTTTGATGCGCTCCCAGCGCACGGGCGCGAACGGGGTCTTCGTAGAAAGCCGGATCGCGCGGTTTGGCGTTATCGAAACCGCGAAAGCCGATCCATTTGACGGAAGCGATCGTCAACAATGACAGCATCAGCGTTCCGAAAATGCACCACTCGGCGATCGTCATGGTTCCTCCCGACGCACGTTACTTGTCGGAGCATGATCTTTTCGGAAAAGCGCTACCCACTTCTCCGGATCTGCTCCGCTCAACCGTATCGAACCGACGGTTATCTTGACAAGGATGGTGCAACGCGCGAAGCCACAGGCCATGAGCGTGACCGTTCCCATCGGAAATGCGAAGCCTGCAGCCGAGGCCCAGCCGGAACGGATCGGCGTGCTGCTGGTCAATCTCGGCACGCCCGATACCGCGGACGCAAAGGGCGTGCGGATTTACCTGAAAGAATTTCTTTCCGACCCGCGCGTGATCGAGGATCAGGGGTTAAAGTGGAAGCTGATCCTCAATGGCATCATCCTGCGCGTTCGTCCGGCGCGCAAGGCGCGCGACTACCGGAAGATCTGGAACGTCGAAAAAAACGAATCGCCGCTGAAGACGATTACGCGGTCGCAATCCGAAAAACTCGCCGCGGCGATATCGAACCACGAGCACGTCGTGGTCGATTGGGCGATGCGTTACGGCAATCCGTCGATCAAGTCGCGCATCGATGCCCTCAGCGCGCAGGGCTGCACCCGGCTGCTCGTGGTGCCGCTCTATCCGCAGTATTCGGCACCGACATCGGCCACCGTGTGCGACGAAGTTTTTCGTGCGCTGGCAGCGATGCGCGCCCAGCCGACGCTGCGGATCACGCCGCCTTATTACGATGATCCCGATTATATCGAGGCGCTGGCGGTTTCGATCCATGCGCATCTCGCGACGCTGTCATTTCAACCCGAATTGATCGTGGCGTCATTCCACGGTATGCCGCAGACATATGTCGATCAGGGCGATCCATACAGTGCGCAGTGCATCGCAACAACGAACGCCTTGCGTAAACGGCTCGGCTTCGATGCGTCGAAGCTGATCCTTACATTTCAGTCGCGCTTCGGCACCGACGAGTGGCTGCAGCCCTATACCGATGAGACCATCGAGCAACTGGCAAAAAATGGGGTGCGCCGCATTGCCGTGGTGACGCCCGGCTTCTCCGCCGATTGCCTGGAGACGCTCGAAGAGATCGCGCAGGAGAACGCGGAAATTTTCAGGCGCAATGGCGGCCAGCAGTTCGCCGCTATCCCTTGCCTTAACGATAGCGATCCCGGGATGGACGTCATTCGCCAGCTCGTGCTGCGCGAGCTGCAAGGGTGGATTTAAAGACCGAATCTAAAGGTTAACGGCATCGGGGCGACGTTCACGCGCCATACATCTGGCGGCCGGCCAACTGGGGCTTACGTATAACATGACTTGAAAACCGCTGGCTGAACCGGCGTAGCTGTTTTGCAGACAAATTGATACCGCGCTCGGCAACGGTTCTTGCCGGCCTTGGAGGAATTTATGACCGGCTTCGACATTTTTGCGATCGCGCTTGTACTGCTCGTCATTGTTACGTTGTTCGCCGGCGTCAAGACCGTCCCGCAGGGCTATGACTGGACCATCGAGCGGTTCGGCAAATACACGCGCACGCTGGCGCCGGGGCTTAACCTGATCGTGCCCTATTTCGACCGCGTCGGGCGCAAGATGAACGTGATGGAGCAGGTGATCAGCATTCCCGAGCAGGAAGTGATCACCAAGGACAACGCCACCGTGACGGTGGATGGCGTCGCGTTCTTCCAGGTGTTCGATGCCGCGAAGGCGAGCTACGAGGTCGCCAATCTCAACCAGGCGATCATCGTGCTGACCATGACCAACATCCGTTCGGTGATGGGCGCGATGGACCTCGACCAGGTGCTGTCGCATCGTGATGAGATCAACGAGCGGCTGCTGCGGGTGGTCGATGCCGCGGTGTCGCCGTGGGGCATCAAGGTCAACCGCATCGAGATCAAGGACATCGTGCCGCCGGCCGATCTCGTCGAGGCGATGGGCCGGCAGATGAAGGCCGAGCGCGTCAAGCGCGCCGACATTCTGCAGGCGGAAGGCCAGCGGCAGTCCGAAATCCTGCGCGCCGAGGGCGCCAAGCAGGGCCAGATCCTGCAGGCCGAAGGCCGCCGCGAAGCCGCATTCCGCGACGCAGAGGCGCGCGAGCGCCTGGCGGAAGCCGAAGCCAAGGCTACGCAAATGGTCTCTGAATCCATCGCCCAGGGCGACGTTGCCGCACTCAACTATTTTATCGCCGATAAATACATCAAGGCGCTCGGGCAATTGGCGGAATCGCCGAACCAGAAGATTCTGATGCTGCCGATCGAGGCGACCAGCGTTTTGGGCTCCCTCGCGGGCATCGGCGAGATCGCGAGAGCGACTTTCGGCGAAAGCGCGGCTTCCGCGACGGCCGCCGCGCGCCGCGGATCGGTGCCGAGCGCCGGTCCCACGCCGCCGCCGGTCGCGCCGCAAAGGTGAGAGGTTCTTCGATGAGGCCCGCGGCCGCATCCGAGCTGGTTCACCTCTCCCCTTTTGGGAGAGGCATAGGCCGCTTTCGGCGGGCGTCATTGGAAAGAACGCCGCAGCGAAGCTTCGGCTACGTTGCATCGATAGATGCGATCCCGGTGAGGGGTTTCGCTCCGCGGATAGACCGCCACCCCTCACCCGGCCCTCTGCCACAAGGGGAGAGGGAGCGCACCGCCGCTTTGTTGTCGAAATCGACAAACGAGACAGTTGAGAGGGTCGTGTCATGACCGAGATGTTTTCGACACTGGGTAGCTGGAACTGGCTGATCTTCGGCTTCATCCTGATGGCGCTGGAGCTGGCGGCGCCGGGCGTGTTCCTGTTCTGGCTCGGGCTTGCGGCGTTGTTGGTCGGCTTGCTGTCCTTTGTGATCAATCCGTCCTGGCAGGCGCAGTTGTTGATGTTCGCGATCTTCGCGGTGGCGGCCGTGCCGGCGTGGCGGCATTTTGCCAGGAGTTCGAGGGCTGCAAGCCAGAGCAACCCATTTCTCAACAAGCGCACCGAAGCGCTGATCGGGCGCGAATTCACGCTGGAAAAACCGATCATCGACGGCTCAGGCACGGTGCGGATCGACGACACCATCTGGCGCGTCGCCGGCCCCGATGCGCCGGCCGGCAGCCGGGTGAAGGTGGTGCGGGCGGACGGTGCGAGCCTGACGGTGGCCGCGGCTTGATGATTGGTTCGGGAATAAATCCTGCGGCTATGGCTCTTCACGTCTCCCCTTGCGGGAGAGGTCGATTTGCGCAAGCAAATCGGGTGCGAATCGGGTGAGGGATCACGGTTATCGAGGGGACTTAACCCCTCACCGGGATCGCATCTGACGATGCGATCCGGCCTCTCCCACGAGGGGAGAGGTGGCGCCGAGTATGCGGCTCTTCTCGCTCAGCTCACCTCGCGCTTGCTCCACCGCTGGGCGAAGCCATGCAGTGGGAGGAATGTTTCGAACAAGTCCTTCCCCAACTCCGTGAAACGATAGCCGTCGCCGGGCATCAACTCGACAAGACCGGCTTCGCGCAATTCGGAAAGCCGCGTCTGCAGCACGGTCGGCGAGGCCTCATCGCACGCGGTGCGCAAGCCGCGCGACGTCAGTGACCCCTCGCGCAATTCCCAGATGATCCGCAACGTCCAGCGCCGGCCCAACAGGTCGAGCAGCGCCATGATCGGCCGGCCCGTGCGCGAGCTGCGGACGCTGCGTTTTTTAGTGGCGGAGGCCCGCTTCGGCATCGAAAGCCCTCTTGCGAGATGCTACAGATATTGTAGCGTGCTGCTACATTAATTGTAGCAGGAGGAATCCGCCATGTCACGCATTGCGCCGCTTCAGCCGCCTTATGCGCCGGAGATCCAGCAGCAGTTCGACCGGATCATGCGCGGCGCGCCGCCGCTGGTGCTGTTCCGCGTCATGGCCGGCCATTCCCGCGCCTGGGAGAAATTCCGCGCCGGCAGTCTGCTGGATCGCGGGCCACTGTCGTTGAGACAGCGGGAAATCGTTATCGACCGCACCTGCGCGCTGAACGCTTGCGAGTATGAATGGGGTGTGCATGTCGCTACTTTTGCTGAAACGGCGCAACTGACCAAGGAGCAGGTCCGCGCCACCGTGCATGGCGCAGCCGATGCTGCGTGCTGGTCGGCGGGCGAGCAGGTGATGATCGCGGCCGTCGATGCGCTGCATGGGCGCGCGACCTTGAGTGACGCCGAATTCAAGGCTCTCTCGGCGCATTATGATGAGGAGAAGATCCTGGAGATCATCCTTCTCTGCGGCTTCTATCGCACGGTATCGTATCTCGCCAACGCGCTGGAACTACCGCTGGAGAAAGACGGAGCGCGGTTTCCGTTGGCGGTGAACTAACCACCTTCGTCATTCTCCGATGCGCAATTGCGCATCGGAGATGCGCCATCTGAACTCGGGTTTACCCGAGTTCAGCAGATATGAATGTCCAAGTCGGCAACGGCCGAGTTCGATGGCGCAGACCCGGATTCCATAAAGCTCATCGCTTCGCGATGCCCCGGAATGACAGTGCCTCTTACGCCACCCCCGCCCGCAAGAGATCGTGCAGGTGCACGATGCCGACCGGCTTGTTGGCGTCGGTCACGATCAGCGTGGTGATCTTGGAGGAATTGAGCAGTTCCAGCGCCTCGCCGGCAAGGGTATCGCGGCTGATCGTTTTCGGGTTCTGCGTCATGACGTCGTCGACCGATGCGGTCATCAGATCCGGCCGCATATGGCGGCGCAAATCGCCGTCGGTCACGATCCCGACGATCAGGCCGCGCGCGTCAACGATGCCGACGCAGCCAAAGCCTTTCGACGACATTTCGACCAGCGCGTCGGACATTTTGGTGCCGAGCGGCTTGAGTGGCACCGCGTCGCCGGAATGCATGAGGTCGCGGGTATATTTCAGCATCGCTCCCAATTTGCCGCCGGGATGCAGCACGCTGAAATCGACCGAGGTGAAGCCGCGGCCTTCCAATAGCGCAATCGCCAGCGCATCGCCGAGCGCCAGCATCATCAGTGAGGAGGTGGTGGGCGCGAGGTTATGCGGGCAGGCTTCGCGCGCCTTCGGCAGCGTCAGCGCGACATCGGCCGCCTTGCTGAGCGAAGATTCCCGCTCCGCGGTCATCGCGATCACCGGAATGGCGAACCGCGCAGCGTAGCTGATAAGGTTCTTCATCTCCGGCTGCTCGCCGGACCATGACAGCGCCAGGATGACGTCGTCGGCGGTGATCATGCCGAGATCGCCATGGCTTGCTTCCGCGGCGTGAACGAAAAACGCTGGCGTGCCGGTCGAGGCAAAGGTTGCCGCGACCTTGCGGCCGATATGGCCGGACTTGCCCAATCCCGTGACGATCAAGCGCCCCTTGGCGTTGCGGATCAGGTCGGCGGCGGCGGCAAAAGGGCTACAGAGATCGGATTGCAGCGCTGCCACGATCGCGGCGATGCCGCTTCCTTCCGCATCGAGCGTGCGCAGGGCGGACTGGACGGCGGCATCAGCGCGATCGGTGCCGGATGATTTTGCCATCAGCGGTTTTGCATTGGCCATGTCTGTTTCCAGGGAGGGCGGGCGATTGACCCGGCCGCCTCTTTAACACGGCCGATCCATCAAGGCGACGCGGGCGGTCCGCCCTCAACGGCTCATTAACCATAATTGTTTTAAGTCCATTAACGACGTTTTCCGCGCGCGCTCGGAACTCGTCGGGCAAGTAGATGGATTCGCTGGAGTATTCTTTATCGTGGGGTCGGGTCCAGCAGGGGGCCAGGAAAGGCGCGCGGCTG
>JBJMTR010000076.1:0-6020 GCA_045811565.1 Bradyrhizobium sp. | reverse complement strand
GATGGGTATGGCCGGTTACGGCACCAAGCAATTGCCGAAAGGCGAGGGCATGGGCGTGGCCTGCGTCTCGTCGCAGGAACGGGCGACCGCAAGCTGGACCGCCTGCGTCGCTCACGTTGCGGTCGCACCGAGCGGCGAGATCAAGGTCAAGAAGCTGACGGTCGCCACCGACGTCGGCACGCAGGTGCATCCCGACAACATCCGTGCCCAGGTCGAGGGCGCGGCGCTGTGGGGCCTTTCCCTCGCCATGTACGAGAAGGCGACGCTGAAGGATGGCGGCATCGAGCAGACCAACTTCGACACCTACACGCCGTTGCGGATGAGTCAGGTGCCGGAAGTCGCCGTCAACGTCATCGCCAACGGCGAAAAGGCCACCGGCGTCGGCGAACCGGCGGTGACGGTGGTCGCGCCCGCGCTCGGCAACGCGATCTTCAATGCCTGCGGCGCCCGCATCCGCTCACTGCCGATCACGGCGGAAGCGGTGAAGGCGAACATGAAGGCGTAAGAGGCTTCGCTGATTGTACGGCAACGATCCGCCGGAGATCTTCTCCGGCGGATTTTTTGCGGCCTCAGCTCCACCGCGTGATGCCCCGCGCATACGGGGCATCCAGTATTCCGCGGCAGTGGTGTATTTCAACGGCGTCACGGCGTACTGGATTGCTCGCCTTCGCGGGTGACGACAGCCGCGTATGCGGCGGATTACGCGCATCGCCGGCGGGCAGGGCCGGGATCCCTAAAATTGTAACATCCGCACTAGAGCAACGTTCAGCATCCCCATTAAGTCGCAGGGAACTCTTTCTCAGGTAGCATTTGCTGTCGATCACCACCGCCAGCGCCTCAGGGGATCCATGACAGCTCTAAGCAACAAGGCTTCGCCCAAACGCCGACTGCTGTTGGCGTCGGATCGGAGCGATCAAAGCAGCGAATTAGCCAGCGTCCTTCAATCCGTCGGCCAGGTCGACACCATCTCGACCGCGGAGATCCCCGATGCGCCCGCCGGCGATCTCTCCGGCATCGTCGTCGACATCAATCTGCGCTCCGCCGAGAGCGTGCAGCTCGTGCGCGACAAGTTGCGCAGCGAAGCCTATCGCGAGATGCCGCGGCTGTTCGTGCTGGCCGATGCCCTGCACCATGGCACGATGCAGGCCTGGGCGCTGGGCGCAACCGACACGATATCGCGGCCGTTCGACGCCGAGGGCCTTTTGCAGCGCATCCGCGCCGCGTTTCCCGATAGCGACGGATATGACGAGACCGATCGCGGCAAGGCGCTCAACCGCGGCGTTGAGGCCGCCCACGCCGTGATGGTCAAGATCTTCGAGCAACTGCCGGCGGGCATGCCGTTGAAGTTCAGCGACATCGTCGCGGCGGAAACCAGGATCCTCAAGGCGATCAGGCACTCTTCCCTGCGTGAATGGCTGACGACCGTCGGCTGTCATCACAGCGATACCTATCGCCATTGTCTGTTCGTCACCGGCTTTGCGGTGGCGTTTGCGCAGCATCTCGGCATGCGCGAGGACGACCAGCGCCGTCTCGCCCGCGCCGCCCTGCTGCACGACGTCGGCAAGGCGTTCATCCCGGTCGCGATCCTGGACAAGCCGGGAGAACTGACCGTGGAGGAAATGAGCCTGATGCGCGAGCATCCGCGCCGCGGCTATGAAGCGCTCGCATCGCAGGGCGGTTTTCCGCCGGAAATGCTGGATGTGGTCCTGCACCATCATGAATTCCTCGACGGTACCGGATATCCCAACGGCCTGAGCAACGACCAGATCAGCGACATCGTGCGCCTGACCACGATCGTGGACATTTATGCTGCCCTGATCGAGAAGCGCGCCTACCGCTTGCAATTCACCCACGCCACAGCGTTCTCCATGATGGAAGCAATGGGCGATAGGCTCGATCAGCAATTGCTGCAGGCGTTCCGCCCGGTCGCGTTCGGGCATTATTGAGTCACTCCGCCGTCACCCCAGCATCTTGCGCAATTCCGCTTTCGCCACCTTCTCCAGGGTCGAGCGTGGCATCTCGTCGACAAACCGGATTTCACGTGGCACCTTGAAATCGGCCAGCGAGCTGCGGCAGGCGGCCATTACGGTATCGTGCAAATCGGCCGGGGCGTGATCGACGCCGGCCTGCGGAATGATGAAGACGACCGGCACCTCGTCGAGCATCGGATGTTTCTTGGCCACCACCGCGGCCTCGCGGACCCCGGGCACCAGCGCAATCACCTGCTCGATCTCGGACGCCGCGACATTCTCGCCGCCGACCTTCAGCATATCCTTGGCGCGGTCGCCGAACTTGATGAAGCCGTTGTCCAACAGCGTGACACGGTCGCCGGTGATGAAATAGCCGTGCTCGTCAAAGCTCTCGCGGGTGGCCTTTTGGTTGTGCAGATATTCCGCGAACAGCGACAGCCCCGGAATACCCTTGATCAGGAGATTGCCGGTGCCGCCGACTTCCGTCGGCCGGCCGTCATCACCGGTGACGCGGATGGAATATTCCGCCGCCGCCCGGCCGATCGACATCGGGGTGTTGGGCTGATCGACCTCGCCGACGATGCCGTGGGTGATGGTCTCGGTCATGCCCCACCAGCCGATGATCTTGACACCGAATGCGGCAAACGGCGGCGGCTCGTTCACCGCGGTGCCCCAGAGCCGGAATTTGTGCTGCTTCGGGATTTCGTGCTCCAGCAGCGCCTTCATGCAGAAGGGGATGGTCGAGGTCCAGGTGCAATTGTGCTCCAGCGCGACGCTCCAGAACCGGCTCGCGGAAAACCGCGGCTGGATCACGCAAGTGGCGCCGACCCACAATGCCGCCAGCATCGAATAGGCCAGCGCGTTGGTGTGGAACAGCGGCAGGTAGGTCTGGTGCACATCGCCAGCGTGCAGGTCCTCGTGCGCCGCGTTGACCTTGGCGCCCCACAGCGCGTTGGCATGGGTCCACAGCACCGCCTTCGGGCGCGACGTGGTGCCGGAGGTATATTGCACGCTGCACGGCGCCAGCGGATCGATGCCCCGGCGAGGCCGGTCGGCGCTGTCGGCGAACAGAGACTCAAAACTGTCACCGCGCGGCGCGGCATGCGCCGGCGACGCCCCCGCGTCATGCTGGGTCACCGCTATCCAGCGCAAGCCGCGACAATTGGCCGAGATCAACTCGGCATAGGCCGGCTGGGTGATCGCGGCGGCGGCGCCGCAATGGCCGGCGAAATAATCCATCTCGGCGGCCGCCGAGCGGGTGTTGGTGGTGACGGCAATCGCACCGAGCTCGACGCACGCGAACCACGCCAATACCGCCTCGATGCAATTATCGAGATGGATCAGGACGTATTCGCCGGGCTTGATGCCGCGCTTGACCAGCCCTGCCGCGAGCGCGCCGACGCGGTCATGAAATTCGCCGTAGGACCAGCTTCGCGCCGGCGCATCGAACGGCGCCCAGATCAGGAACGGATGATCCCGCCGTGTTTCGGAACGCATCCGCAGCAGCCATGGCACATCCAGCCCCGCGAACGGTCCGACGATGCCCGGTGCTGCCTGTGAATTGGTCATTGCTCCTCCCGCGCAGCCTTGCTGGCTGCTTTGGTTTTGTTTGGGCCCAGTTGTGCCATTGGATCGCGCGATGATCAAATCGCATTGGGCGCGTCATTCCGGGGCGATGCGAAGCATCGAACCCGGAACCTCGAGATTCCGGCTCCGGTGCTTAAGCACCATCCCGGAATGCCGGAATCTGGATTGCTTCGCCGCTTCCACCTTCGCTCGTTGAGCTACGGCGGACAAGTCGCTCGTCGTCTGATGGGATCTAGCCGGTATCCCCCTCATACGACGAAATCTCGATCAGGCTGCCGTCGGGATCGCGGCAATAGACCGAGCGCAGCGTGCCGCGGGCGCCCTGTTTCGCGACCGGGCCCTCCTCGATCTCAACGCCGTGCGCCTTCAGGTGCGCGAGCACCTGGTCCGGCGTGCTTGAGGTGAGAAAGCAGAGATCGTCGCTGCCTGCGGCCACATGATCGGCGGTGAACCACTCGATCTTCTCGGCATCGCGCGGCCGCACATTGATCTTCTGGTTGCCGAACACCAGCGAGGTTCGCGGCGTCTTGCCTTGGCCTGGATCAAACACCTTAACTTCCATGCCGAGGATCTTGCGGTACCATTCCGCGGAGCGCGCCACGTCGGAAACATTGATCACGAGATGATCGAGCGCGTTCACTTTCACAGACATGCCTTATCCTTTCGTCGCGGTACAAGAGCGCTTGTGTCGCACTGGCCGCTTCAAATTTTGTTTGTTACAAGGCGGGCCGCCATCAATCTAATAGAAACGGATCGGGCTTTGAACCCGAAAGCATTGGGAGAGGCTTCATGATGATTTCACGCCGTACCGCGCTTTGGCTGATCGGCACCGGGATTTCGACATTTGCCTCGATCGGCAGGGCCTTCGCACTGGATTATCCGACCCGGCCGGTGAAGTGGGTTGTCGGTTATCCGCCCGGCGGCGCCACCGACATCATTGCCCGCCTGATCGGGCAGCGGCTGTCGGAAAGACTTGGCCAGCAATTCGTCATCGAAAACAAGCCCGGCGCCGGCAACAACATCGCCACCGAGTCGGTGGTCAACGCCGCGCCGGATGGCTACACGCTGCTGCTGGTCAATCCCGCCAACTACATCAACACGTCGCTTTACGCGAACCTCAAGTTCAACTTCCCAAGCGACATCGCGCCGGTCGCCTCCTTCAACCGCGTGCCGAACGTGATGACGGTGGGTAAGGACGTGACCGCGAAGACGGTTGCCGAGTTCATCGAATACGTGAAGGCCAATCCCGGCAAGGTGAATTTGGCCTCCTCGGGCAACGGCACCTCGGTACATCTGTCCGGTGAGATGTTCATGGCGATGACCGGCACCAAGATGCAGCATGTGCCCTATCGGGGCGCCGCCCCCGCCATCACCGACATGCTTGGCGGCCAGGTGCAATTGATCTTCGACAACATGCCCTCGATCATCCAGCACATCCGCTCCGGCGCGCTGCGCGCGCTGGCGGTGACTTCGACGCAGCGGTCCTCGCTGCTGCCGGATACGCCGACCCTCGCCGAAACGGTTCCCGGCTACGAGGCGACCGCGCTGTTCGGCATGGGTGCGCCGAAGAACACGCCGAAGGAAATCATCGCCAAGCTCAATTCCGAGGTCAATGCGATCCTGGCGGAGCCGGAGATGAAGAAGCGTCTGGTCGAACTGGGCGGCGAGCCTCTGATCCAGGCCCCGGAGAAGTTCGGCGCCGATATCGTCGCCGAGACCGAGAAGTGGAAGAAGGTCGTCGAGTTCGCCGGCCTCAAGGTGGAATAAAGCCGTCTGTGAACCTTCTCACAGCTGTGGCGTTCTGAACCTTAGTGACTGGTGTCGCGACTACGATAGAGCGATGCAGGCCATTTCGGCCAAGGCGGAGGAGAGCGATCATGCGCAAGGTGATGTTGGCAGTGCTGGCTGTGACGGCCATCGGAGTGGGCTCGACCGCCGGCTCCGCTCCCGCCGCGGCCTACGATTATCCATGGTGCGCCCAGGGCCGGGGCGTTGGAATTCCAGGCGACTGCTCGTACCAGACCTACGCTCAATGCATGGCAAGTGCCTCCGGCCGCAATCTCTATTGCAACGTCAATCCGCGCGCCGCGTTCGGCCAGCAGCAGACGCAGCGCGGGCGGGTCTATCGGGAATATTGATGCCCGGCCCCCATGGTGAGGAGCGCATCTTCGCGCGTCTCGAACCATGAAGCGCGGCTATATCCTTCGAGAGCAGCGGGCTCAGAGCGGATCCTTGCGGAAAGCAATCGATCCGCTTGACTCCTTTTTGTTTGCGTCTATACTAAACCACATGGTTAAGTATAGCGAAACACTGGACCGGACCTTTGCCGCGCTTGCAGATCCGACCCGGCGCGCGCTGCTGGCGCGGCTCGGCGACCGGGACAGCCTTTCCGTAAGCGAACTGGCGCAGCCTTTCGCGATGTCGCTGCCCGCGGTCATGAAGCATCTCGACGTGCTCACGGAT
>JBJMTR010000075.1:0-5887 GCA_045811565.1 Bradyrhizobium sp. | reverse complement strand
TGCACCTCGCCACACTGCGGTTCGGCGCCGTGATCGGACTGAGCCTCGCGCTGGCGACCTGCGTAAGCTGGAATCTCGGGCTGTGGTGGAACGGGCGGCGGCGTGCGGTTAAGCGCTGACAGTGAACCCTCGTGGGGAGGAGGCGCTGTTGCGCCGTCTCCGGACGATGCTTCGCATCGCCGGGAGAACCATGAGGCCACTGTGTAGCCATCCTTCGAGACGCACGCTCGCGCGTGCTTCTCAGGATGAGGAAGACCGTTACCGCTTCGGCAATTTCGCCTGCAGCGCATACAGCGCCTCCAGCGCCTCGCGCGGCGACATCTCGTCGGGGTGCAGTGCTTTCACGGCTTCGACCAGTTGCTCCGCTTCGCTTGGCCGTGAAAGCTCGACGGCGGCGCGAGAGGGGACGGCGAACAGCGGCAAGTCGTCGACCAAAGCACGCGCGGACTGGCCGCGGTCCTGCGCTTCGAGTTTTGCCAGCACGGATTTGGCGCGCGCGATCACGGGCGGCGGCAGGCCTGCAAGCTTTGCTACCTGGATGCCGTAGGAGCGATCGGCCGAGCCCGGCAGCACCTCGTGCAGGAATACGACGTCACCATGCCATTCCTTGACCCGAACGGTGGCGTTGAACATCCGCGGCAGCTTGGCGGAGAGCGCGGTCAGCTCATGATAGTGTGTCGCAAACAAAGCCCGGCAGCGGTTGCTCTCATGCAGATGTTCGATCGCCGCCCACGCGATCGACAAGCCGTCGAATGTCGCAGTCCCGCGGCCGATCTCGTCGAGGATGACAAGCGAGCGCTCGCTGGCCTGATTGAGGATGGCGGCGGTCTCGACCATCTCGACCATGAACGTGGAGCGGCCGCGCGCCAGATCATCCGCGGCGCCGACCCGCGAGAACAGCCGATCGACGACACCGATTCGCGCCCGTGCCGCCGGCACGTAAGAACCAATTTGGGCCATCAGCGCGATCAATGCGTTCTGCCGCAGGAACGTCGATTTGCCTGCCATGTTGGGGCCGGTGATCAGCCAGATCTGCCCGGATGTTTGTCCCGGCCCCGGCGACAGGTCGCAGGCGTTCGCAATGAAGGGCTGGCCATCCCTCTTGAGCGCCTGCTCGACCACCGGATGGCGGCCGCCTTCGATGGCAAAGCCCAGGGAACGATCGACCTCGGGCCGCACATAATTGTCGTCGACGGCAAGCTTCGCCAGCGCGGAAGCGACGTCGAGCAGCGCAAAGGCGTGCGCCGCGGCGCGCAAATCCTGGCTGGCGGCGAGCGCCATGGCGCAGAGCCGGTCGAAGATTTCCAGTTCCAGGTTGAGCGCGCGGTCACCCGCATTGGCGATCTTGGCTTCGATTTCGCCGAGTTCCGAGGTGGTGAAGCGGATTTGCCCGGCGAGCGTCTGGCGATGGATGAAGGTCGCGTTCAAGGGCGGCGCCATCAGCTTATCGCCGTGCTGCGCGGTGACCTCGACGAAATAGCCCAGCACATTGTTGTGGCGAATCTTGAGGCCCTTGACGCCGGTGTCCTCGGCGTAGCGCGCCTGCATTGCCGCGACGACAAGGCGCGAGGCGTCGCGCAAATTCCGGCTCTCGTCTAGTGCGGCCTCATAGCCCTCGTGTACAAACCCGCCGTCGCGCTTCATCAAGGGCAATTGCTCACCAAGCGCGCGCGCGAATTCGCCCGCCAACTCGCGCGAGGGGCGGCGCAACGCTTCGATCACAGCGGCAATCTCTTGCGGCGGATCACTGAGCCGGCCGAGCAGCGCCAGCGCCTGATCGGCGGCCAAAATGCCATCGCGCAGCCCGGCAAGATCGCGCGGGCCGCCGCGCCCAACCGATAACCGCGCCAATGCGCGCGACATATCGGGCGCCGCGCGCAGCCTGGTGCGGATCTCGTCGCGAACGGCGCTGTCGGCGACAAACGCCGCGATCGCGTCCAACCGCCGCGCGATTGCCGCGGCGTCGGTGAGCGGCGCAGCGAGTCGCTGCGCCAGCAACCGCGATCCCGCAGCAGTCACCGTGCAGTCGATCGCGTCGAGCAGCGATCCGCGCCGTTCGCCGGAAAGCGTCCGGGTTAATTCGAGGTTGGCGCGGGTGGCGGGGTCGATCGCCATGGTCGTGCCGGCGGCCTCGCGCGAAGGCGGCGACAGCGGCGGGCGTTTTCCCACTTGCGTTCGGTCGATATAGGTGACGGCGGCCGCCGCCGCCGTCGCCTCCAGCCGCGACATTGCGGAAAGGCCGTCCATGGTCGCGACGGCGAAATAATCGCACAGCCGCCGCTCGGCGGTGGCGCCGTCGAAGACGTCGCGGGTCAGCGGCGTCACCGCAGAGAGTTCGCGCAGCAGCGGACCGAGCTCAGGGTCGCCATAGAGCGCGTCGCTGACAATGGCCTCATTCGGATTGATGCGCGCCAGTGCGGCCGGGAGTTCGGCGGGCGAGCATTCCGTTACCATGAATTCAGCGGTCGAAATGTCGATCCAGGCGAGCCCGATGCGGTCGCCGCCGGAAGAACCCCGCGCGCGGGCGATCGCGAGCAGATAATTGTTGGTGCGGGCATCCAACAGTGTGTCTTCGGTCAGCGTGCCCGGCGTCACCAGCCGCACCACATCGCGGCGGACGACACTCTTGTTGCCGCGGGCGCGCGCCGCCGCCGGGTCTTCCATCTGCTCGCAGACGGCGACGCGGTGGCCTGCTTCGATCAGGCGGTGCAGATAATCGTCGGAGCGCTCCACTGGTACGCCGCACATCGGGATATCCACTCCCTGATGCTTGCCGCGCTTGGTCAGCATGATGCCGAGCGTCTTCGAGGCGATCTCGGCGTCCGCAAAGAACAGCTCGTAGAAGTCACCCATCCGGTAGAACAGCAACAGCCCGGGATTGGCGGCCTTGATCTCGAGGTACTGTTCCATCATCGGCGTGACGCGCGATGGCGCTTCCGCGCTCGGTGCGGTCTCAGGCGGAACAGGGATGGACTGCTGGATCGTCATTAGAGCGTTTTCGAGTGAAGTGGGCAGCGGTTCGCGTGAAGAAAACGCGTCAAAAGAAGAATCTGGAGCCCCGGTTCTGATCTAAATCAGAACCGATAAGGCTCCGGGGCCGCAAACTACAAAATTTCGCCGTCCGGTCCTATCCGTTTGCCGCCATCCGGGGGGTTTTCCACCCCCCTCCACGGCTCATTATTGGGCATCCCGCATCAAGGAACACGACGGCCTCGCCTGAATGCGCAGCCGGGCGGCGCTGCCGTCAATTGACCTGCCGCACAGCCGCTCCTAAAACCGGCCATCAAATTCAGCGGCTCAAGGCCTAAACCACGGCATTCAGGGAGGGATTTTATGCGTGATGTATTCATTTGCGATGCCGTCCGGACTCCCATTGGCCGCTTCGGCGGTTCGCTTGCCAAGGTGCGCGCCGACGATCTGGCCGCTGCGCCCATCAAGACGTTGATGGCGAAGCATCCCAAGCTCGACTGGACCCAGATTGATGAGGTCTTTTTCGGCTGCGCCAATCAGGCCGGCGAGGACAACCGCAACGTCGCGCGCATGGCGCTGCTCTTGGCAGGCATGCCGGAATCAGTTCCCGGCCAGACGCTGAATCGTCTTTGCGCTTCGGGCCTCGACGCGGTCGGCGCCGCGGGCCGCGCGATCCGCGCCGGCGAGATCGATTTCGCGATTGCCGGCGGCGTCGAATCGATGACGCGGGCGCCGTTCGTGATGGGCAAGGCGCCGGAAGCATTTTCGCGCTCGGCCGATGTCTACGACACCACGATCGGCTGGCGCTTCATCAATCCCTTGATGAAGGCGCAATATGGCGTCGATGCGATGCCGGAGACCGGCGAGAACGTCGCCGAGGAATTCCAGGTCTCGCGTGCCGATCAGGACGCGTTCGCGATCCGCTCGCAGCAGCGCGCAGGTGCAGCGATCGCGTCGGGCTATTTCGCGGAAGAGATCATTCCCGTTTCGGTGCCCGGCGGCAAGGCCGGTCCTGTTACCGTCGACAAGGACGAGCATCCGCGTCCCGAAACGACGCTCGAGGGGCTGGCAAAGCTGAAGCCGATCGTGCGCAATCCCGGGACGGTAACGGCGGGCAATGCCTCCGGTGTGAATGATGGCGCTGCCGCCATGATCCTGGCTTCCGAGGAAGCCGTGAAGAAGCACGGGCTGACGCCGCGGGCGCGTATCCTCGGGCTTGCATCGGCCGCGGTGCCGCCGCGCATCATGGGCATCGGCCCTGTGCCGGCGACCCGCAAGCTGATGGAACGGCTCGGCTTCAAGATCAGTGACTTCGATTTGATCGAGCTCAATGAAGCATTTGCCAGCCAGGGCATAGCCTGCCTGCGGCAATTGGGCGTCAAGGACGATGCCGATTTCGTCAACCCGCATGGCGGCGCGATCGCGCTTGGCCATCCTCTGGGCATGAGCGGCGCGCGGTTGGCGATGACCGCGGTGCACGGCATGGAGAAGCGCGGTGGAAAGCGCGCGCTTGCCACCATGTGCGTCGGTGTCGGTCAGGGCGTCGCGGTGGCGATCGAGAAGCTGAACTGAAAGTGTTCCGGAATGGCGCAAAGATCGCTTTTCCGGATTAGTTACAGCATATAATGATCTGATGGCAGGGCTCGCCGGCCGGGAAGCCTTGGGAGGAGTTCGTCATGACGTTGGTCTATCCGGTGCAAAGTCTCGCTGCGCATCCGGCCCGGCTGTCGCCGGCCTATCGGAGCACGATCAAGCGTTCGCCCTCGAAGCCGCTGATCCCGATGCGCCACACGCTCTCGGAACTGACCGGGCCCGTCTACGGCCACGAGACGGTGGGTGGGAACGACAACGACCTTACCATCCAGCATAAGGGCGAGCCGCTCGGCGAACGCATCATCGTGCACGGCCATGTGCTCGACGAAGACGGCCGCGGCGTGCCGACTACGCTGGTCGAGTTGTGGCAGGCCAATGCCTGCGGCCGCTACATCCATGTCGTCGATCAGCATCCGGCGCCGCTCGATCCGAATTTCACCGGCGCGGGCCGCACGCAATCGGATGCCAAGGGCTACTACAAGTTCGTCACCATCAAGCCCGGCGCCTACCCCTGGGGCAATCACCACAACGCCTGGCGGCCCGCCCACATCCATTTCTCGGTGTTCGGCCATTCCTTCGTCTCGCGGCTGGTGACGCAGATGTATTTCCCCGGCGATCCGCTGTTTCCATTCGATCCGATTTTCAATTCGGTGACCGACGAGAAGGCGCGGAATCGGATGATTTCCTCCTTCGACTTGGAAAACACCCAGCCGGAATGGGCGCTGTGCTACCGCTTCGACATTGTCCTGCGCGGGCGGAACGCCACGCCGATGGAGACCAAGTAAGTGCAGGAAACGACGAACAAGGGAATCACGCCGTCGCAGACCGTCGGTCCGTACTTCAAATATGGGCTGACGCCGCACGGCGAATACGCCTGGAATGACGCCTTTACCAACCGCCTCATCACGCCCGATACGTCGGGCGAACGCATCCGCCTCGAGGGCAAGGTGTTCGATGGCGACGGCGCGCCGGTGCCGGATTGCATGCTGGAGATCTGGCAGGCCGATGCGCAAGGGCGGTTCTCCGATCCGCAGGACAAGCGCGCGCTGCCCAATTCGTCGTTCAACGGGTTCGGCCGGTGCGGCACTGACGCCAATGGCGGTTATTTCTTCGACACCATCAAGCCGGGCTCGGTGCCCGACCCCGACGGCAAGCCGCAGGCTCCGCATATCCTGCTCGCGGTCTTCGCGCGGGGCATGCTGTTGCATCTCTATTCGCGGATCTATTTCGACGGCGAAGCGGCGAACGCCACTGACCCTGTGCTGGCGCTGGTACCCGCCGATCGCCGCGCGACGTTGATCGCGACGCGCAAGCCGGGCGCCGG
>JBJMTR010000074.1:0-3721 GCA_045811565.1 Bradyrhizobium sp. | reverse complement strand
GCCGCTGATGCTCGATCACGTCAACGCCGGGCGATTGTCGCTCGCGCGCTTCGTCGATCTCACCAGCGCCGGTCCGGCGCGTCTCTTCGGCATCGCCTGCAAGGGACGGATCGCGGCGGGTTACGACGCTGACTTCACCGTTGTCGATCTCAAGCGCAGCGAGATCATCACCAACAAATGGATCGCCTCGCGCGCGGGCTGGACGCCCTATGACGGGGTGCGCGTCAACGGCTGGCCGATCGGCACTTTTGTCCGCGGCAAGCGCGTGATGTGGCAAGGGGAAGTCATGACGCCGGCAACGGGAGAGCCGGTGAAGTTCCTGGAGACGTTGAAGCAGTAAACACCGGTGGTCATCGCCCGGCTTGACCGGGCGACCCAGTATTCCAGAGAAGCTTGGTACTTAATCGAGAAGCCTCGGCGTACTGGATTCACCGGCTTTCGCGGGTGATGGCATTCGGAACCGCGCGACGCGGCCTTACTGCTTCGCCAGCGAAAGCGAGAACTCGCCGTTTCGCACACGGGCGGGGAGGCCTTCCACGAACCTCGCCACCGCGTCCTCGCCATAGGTAGAGACCAATTCGGCGAGCGCCGTGAACAGGCTCGCTTGCGCGAGGCAGTCGCCATCGATGCCATCTTGACGCGCTTCCGCCCAGGCTTCGTTGAGGTAGTTGAGCGCGGCCTGCTTCTGTTCGTGATCGGGCCGCGAGTCGTGGTGAATCGGGAAGGACGCTGAATGGCGCATGAAACTCATCAGACGATGTGCGCGATCCAGGGCGGAGCGCGTCGAGACGGCCGAGGTGTAGCACGCGGCGCGGGGCCGGCTAGGCCACATCTTTAGGAAAGGTTAATGGCGCTAGCCGTATTCGACGGGCCTTCCGGGACGGAGTGGGACGCGCTTCGCGTTTGAGAAAACGCGTCAAGACAGAAAACTAGTTCGCGTAACGCGCGGTCAAGTCGCGCGAGATCTTTGAACCTTCCTCGATATAGCGGCGGATTGCTACCGCAGCCGCGGGCGTGCAGGTCCGGTACGTCTGCTGGAACCCGTTGTAGCCGCGGTTGAAGCCGGCGATCATGCGCGCGCGGCGGTCGCCGGATGGGGTTTCGGCATCGATCAGCGCCTGCATTTCATTGCGCCATTTCCCGCCCTCATTGGCTCCGCAGATGCCGCGGAGATAATGCAGGGTGCCGAGTATTTCGGCCAGCCGCTGCAGGTCGCCATCAAACGGCGCGGCGGCATCCTGCGCCCGTGCGGTCGCCAGATTGCACGCGGAAACAGCAATGATAGCGGCCAGAAGATATTTCGACATCAGCGGATTTTCCGAATTCGCGTGGTATGCCCCCTCGTGCAGCGCGAGGCAAGGCGCCGTAGCGTCGAACTTGATTCGGGGGTTGGTACCGGTTCGCGAGAACAACACGCCTCAAAACAAAGATGTCCGGGCAAGGCTTTAAATCAGCCGCCGGGCGGCCGCAATGACCTCCAGCAGGCCGCCGGTGACCTTGAGATCGCCGAGCGCATCGGGAGGAAGCCATTTGAAATCGTCGTGTTCGTCGTTCAGCAGCACTTCCCTGGCCGCCCATCGCGCCGCAAATGACATGATCAGGTAGTGTCCGCCGCCGCTGTTCCCCGGCAAAACTTCGCGCCACCCGGCAAGCCCGACGATGTCGATTTTGAGCCCGGTTTCCTCGTCGACTTCGCGATGCAGCGCCGAATGCAGGGATTCTCCGAATTCGACCCGGCCGCCGGGCAGCGAGTAAAAACCCTTTCCAGGCGAGCGGGCGCGCCGCACCAGCAGGAGCTTGCCGTCGCGAAATATCGCGCCGCTGACGGCAAGCTGGGGGTGGGTCGGCGGTACGAGAGAGTTCAAGGCATGATCCAAAAAAGCTGACATCTTCGGAAGCGATCATGCCCGATCGACAAGCGGAGGTCTAATAGCCTCGATCACGGTGATCCGGAAAAGTGGCTACCGGTTTTCCCTTGCGACAACGCAAAACGTTTGCGCGGAGATCATGCTCAAATGTTAGAGCGCGATGACGATTCGAAGAAAGTCATCAAGCTCTAGCTGCCCGCCATGATGGTTTCGACGTCGGCGTCGCTGCCGCCGTTGATGATGCCGCCGGCGAGCGCCACCAGCGGCTTGACCCAGGCGGTGGCCTGTTCGGCCAGCTTGGCACGGTTTTTGTCTTGGCGGACTTCGCGCATCGCGCCACCCACCGCGGTCAGGATCGACGTCATGGTAGCAGTGATATTGTCGAACTCGATGCGAACCTCGGCGTCGGCCGATTCGTAGGCTTCGATCGCGAGGTCGCGCGCCCTGAAATTGGAAGCCCAGAAATGCTCGGCATAGGACAGCGGGCGCCAGCTGAGGAAATCCTCGGCGCATTCCGGCATGTCCGGAATCATCTCCAGCAGCATGATGGCTTCGTTGAAGTGATTCAGGTAATCGGTGGCAAGCCCGGTGCGGGGATTGATGTTGGCGGCGCGCAGCTGCGCGGCCCGAGCCTCCGCGTCGGGGCCCGTCGGTTGTGGTGCCGGGCGATCGGATCCCGCTTGCATGGCGCCCATGGAGGTCATGCGCCACAGTGTTAACAGCTGGGGTTAAAAGGTACTGAACGCATGCCCATTTTCGACCGATAATGTGCGGACGCTTTGTTATCACCTCGCCGCCGGCGGCGCTCAGGCAGATTTTCGGTTATCTCGAGCAGCCGAATTTTCCGCCGCGACATAATATTGCGCCAACCCAGCCGATCCCGGTGGTCATCCTGGACAACGGCGGCCGGCATTTCCGGCTGATGCGCTGGGGGCTGGTGCCGGCCTGGGCCGACGACATCAGAAAATTCAGCTTGCTGATCAATGCCCGCTCCGAGACGGTCCAGGACAAGCCCGCCTTCAAGAATGCGCTAAAGCGGCGGCGCTGCCTGATACCGGCCGATGGCTATTACGAATGGCAGGACACAGGCGGCCGCAAGCGTCCCTACTTTATCTATCGGCGCGACGGGCAGCCGGTCGGTTTTGCCGGATTGGCGGAAACCTGGATGGGCCCGAACGGCGAGGAAATCGATACGGTGGCGATCGTCACCGCGCCGGCGAGCGCCGATCTCAAGATCCTGCATCACCGCGTGCCCGTGACGATCGCGCCCGATGCATTCGAGCGCTGGCTCGATTGCCGGGCCCACGATGCGGAAGCCGTGATGCCGCTGTTGACCGGACCGGAGCAAGGCGAATTCGCCTGGCACGAAATCTCGACACGGGTCAATCGCGTCGCCAATGACGACGCGCAATTGATCCTGCCGATCACGGCGGAAGAAAGAGCAGCCGAAGAACCGAAGGCCGCGAAGAAGGCAGGGCCGCGCAAGGCGTCACCGGCATCCGAGGATGACGGGCAGGGATCGTTGTTTTAGATCGACCAACTCGGCCCGATCGTCGTCCCGGCGAAGGCGGGGACCCATAACTACAAATGTTCATTGTGGAGCAGGCTACCGAAAAATATTCAGCGCCGCGTATTGCAGCAGGATGATCGTCTTGGCGTCGAGGATGCGGCCGTCGGCGACCATGGCCAGCGCAGAATCGATCGGCAGTTCTAATACCTCGATGTCCTCACCCTCGTGCGCGAAGCCGCCGCCGCTGCCGATCCGCATATCCGGCTGGTATTCGGCGACAAAGAAATGCTGTCGTTCAGTGACCGAACCGGGACTCATAAAGGCTTCGAATATTTTCTCGATC
>JBJMTR010000073.1:0-3078 GCA_045811565.1 Bradyrhizobium sp. | reverse complement strand
GCAGGCCTGCGCCAGCGAATTGTTCGGCATCACAAAGCTCTCCGGCCGCGGCAATCTTAACGTTTCGCTGGTGGCGTCAGGCGCAAGCCCGTTTGGGCTGGCGCAATCGCTGGACGGCACCGCCACGCTGGTCGGCCATGACGGCGCGATAAGCGGCTTCAATGTCGAGCAATTGTTGAAGCGGCTGGAGCGCCGACCGCTGTCCGGTGGCGGCAATTTTCGCTCAGGCTCCACGCCCTACGATAACCTGGCGGTTTCAGTCAGATTCAACGACGGCATCGCCACCGCCGAAGACATCCGCGTCGAAGGACCCGGGACGCGACTCACGCTGACCGGCACCGCGTCGGTGCCGTCGCGCGAATATGACCTCAAGGGCGTCGCCAGCCTGACCTCGGCGCCGACCACCGGCGCCGGATTTGATCTGCCGTTTGTGGTGCAGGGCCCGTGGGACGATCCGCTGGTGTTTCCGGATCCGGAAAGCCTGATCCGGCGCTCGCCGGCCTCGGCGCCGCTGTTGGACGCGGTGAAAGATCGCAAGACCCGGGACGCGGTGCGCTCGGTGATCGAGCGTTTCACCGGCGCGCGGCCCGCTGCGCCCGCGAATGCGCCGGCCGCAGCCGATGCCGCCAAACCGAATTAGCATTTTGTTTTAACGCACTTGCTTCACGCGAACGGTCTCGCCCCGCATCAAACTGCGGGGCAGGCTTGGCTCGACGCACCCACGCCCGACTTTCGTAGTGGCGTGATATCAGCATTGCGAATTTCGCCGGCCGTCATTCCCTGAACAAGATCGCGACACGATATCTGGATCAGGCCGCAGCCATGCGCTAGTCTTTTATCCAACCGGTTAAAAAGCCGGCGTTATCCGAGGGAGAACAACGTGAGATCCAAGAAAATAGGTGCGCTTTCATTCGCGGTCGCCGCTGTCTGGCTGCTCTCAGCCGCAGCGCCTGCCATGGCTCAGGAAAAAAAGATCACGGTCTGGTGGGGCAAGGGCTTTTACAAGTCCGAGGATGACGCGCTGCTAGAGGCGATCAGAAAATTCGAGGCCAAGACCGGCATCAAGGTCGAATTGTCGCAATACGCCATTCAGGACATGATTCCGAAGACGGTGGCGGCGCTGGATTCCGGCACGGTGCCCGATGTCGCCTATTCCGACAGCTACGACGTGCAGGCCGGCGGCAAATGGGCGTTCGAGGGCAAGCTTGAGGATCTCTCGGATATCCTGTTGCCGATGAAATCGGCGTTTGCGCCGAACACGCTGGAGACCGCCTATCTCTACAACGACCAGATCAAGAAGAAGGGCTATTACGGCTTCCCATTGAAGCAGCAGAGCATGCACGTCCAGATCTGGAAGGACATGCTGGAACAGGCCGGCTTCAAGGAAAGCGACATCCCGACCAAATGGGCCGACTATTGGTCGTTCTGGTGCGACAAGGTGCAGCCGGCGTACCGCAAGGCCAGCGGCAGCCGCGTCTATGGCGTGGGCCAGCCGATGGGCGTGGAGTCGACCGACTCGTTCCAGTCGTTCTACACCTTCATGGACGCCTATAACGTCAAGCTCGTCGATGACGACGGCAAGCTTCTGGTCGACGATCCCAGGGCGCGCGAAGGCCTGATCCATGCGTTGAAGGATTACACCGACACCTACATCAAGGGCTGCACGCCGCCCTCTTCCACCACCTGGAAGGATCCGGACAACAACGTCGCGTTCCACAACAAGACGATCGTGATGACGCACAATTTCACAATCTCGATCGCGGCGAAATGGTTTGAGGATTCCACCAATCCGGCGCTGACGCCGGAGCAGCGCGCTGCCGGCAAAAAGGCGTATGAGGAAACCATCATCACCGCCTCCTTCCCCAACAAGCCGGATGGCGCACCGATCAAGTACCGCTCCGACGTCAAGACCGGCGTGATCTTCACTACCGCGAAGAACAAGGCGGAAGGCAAGGAATTCGTAAAGTTCCTGCTGCAGGAAGAAAACCTCCAGCCTTACGTGGAAGGCGCGCTTGGCCGCTGGTTCCCGGTCACCACCGCCGGCCAGAAGAGCGCGTTCTGGCAGGCTGACCGTCACCGCAAGGCGGTCTATACTCAGTTCACCGGCGGCACGACGCCGTTCGACTTCACCAAGAACTACAAATTCACGATCCTGAACAACGAGAACGTCTGGGCCAAGGCGATGAACCGCGTGGTCAGCGAGAAGGTGCCGGTGGACAAGGCCGTCGACGAACTGATCGCCCGCATCAAGCAGGTCGCGGGCTAAACAGGAATAACTGTGCCGGCCGCGGCCGCCGCAGCCGGCATCTGCTTTGAAGAGTACGGATATGGCGATCACGCTTCCGGGCGATCACGCGGTACCCGGCCCGCCGTTGTCGGCGCGCCTGACGACGCCGCAGGTCTGGGGCATCGTGCTGCTCGCGCCCTATGTGCTGGTGTTCCTGGCATTCGTGGTCTATCCGGTCGGCTACGGGCTGTGGCTGGCACGTCATCCCGCAAGTTATGTCGCGCTGTATCACGACCCCATCTTCGCGCGCGCCGCGGTCAACACGCTGATCTTCCTTCTGATCGGCATCAATTTTAAAATGCTGGTGGCGCTGTTCCTGTCCGGCTTCTTCGTGCAGTCGCGCACCTGGATCAAATGGCTGTCGGTGCTGTTCATCCTGCCCTGGGCGGTGCCGTCGATCCCCACCATCCTCTCCGTGCGTTTCATGCTTAATCCCGAATGGGGCATGATCAACCAGCTGATCTTCAAATTCACCGGCGATGACGGCCCGAACTGGCTGAACGATCCGACCGTGGCGCTGACCATGGCGATCGGCGTGCACATCTGGAAGTCGCTGCCTTTCTGGACGCTGATCCTGATGACCGGACGGCTCGCGATTTCCAACGATTTGTTCGAGGCGGCCGAAGTCGATGGCGCAAGCTGGTGGCAGAAATTCCGCTACATCACCTGGCCGTCGATGCAGACGCTCTACGTCACCTGCACCCTGCTCTCGATGATCTGGACGCTGGGCGACTTCAACAGCGTCTATCTCCTGACCGGCGGCGGGCCTGCCGATCTGACCCACGTGCTGG
>JBJMTR010000072.1:0-10153 GCA_045811565.1 Bradyrhizobium sp. | reverse complement strand
GCACTTTCTGCGCGCTCGACCTCGTGCTGTTCTACCTGTTCTTCGAGGGTGGACTGATCCCGATGTTCCTGATCATCGGCGTGTGGGGCGGCCCCCGTCGGGTCTATGCCTCGTTCAAGTTCTTCCTGTATACCCTGCTCGGCTCGGTCCTGATGCTGCTGGCGATCATGGCGCTGTACTGGAACGCCGGCACCACGGATATCCCGACGCTGATGCACACCGCCGTGCCGCGATCCCTGCAGACCTGGGCGTGGCTGGCGTTCTTTGCTTCCTTCGCGGTGAAGATGCCGATGTGGCCGGTACATACCTGGTTGCCGGACGCGCATGTCGAGGCGCCGACCGCGGGCTCGGTGATCCTGGCGGCGATCCTGTTGAAGATGGGCGGCTACGGCTTCCTGCGCTTCTCGTTGCCGATGTTTCCGCTGGCCTCGCATGATTTCGCGCCGCTGATCTTCTCGCTGTCGGTGATCGCGATCATCTACACCTCGCTGGTGGCGCTGATGCAGGAGGACGTGAAGAAGCTGATCGCCTATTCCTCAGTGGCGCATATGGGTTTCGTCACCATGGGGATCTTCGCCGGCACCATGCAGGGCGTCGCCGGCGGGGTGTTTCAGATGGTCTCCCACGGCATCGTCTCGGGCGCGCTGTTCCTCTGCGTCGGCATCATCTACGACCGCATGCACACCCGCGAGATCGCGGCCTATGGCGGGTTGGTAAACCGAATGCCGCTTTACGCGCTGGTGTTCATGGTCTTCACCATGGCCAATGTCGGCCTGCCCGGCACCAGCGGATTCGTCGGCGAGTTCATGACCCTGATCGGCACCTTCAAGGTCTCGATTCCGACCGCCTTCTTCGCCACCACGGGCGTGATCCTGTCAGCCGCCTATGCGCTTTGGCTCTATCGCAAGGTGGTGTTCGGCGCGCTGGTCAAGCAGTCGCTGGTGAGCATAAAGGATCTCACTTTCCGTGAATCCCTGACGCTGTTCCCGCTGGTAGCGCTAACCATCCTGTTGGGCGTCTATCCGAAGCCGGTGCTCGATATGTCGGCGGCATCGGTGCAGCAACTTGTCAACAACTACAACACCGCAGTGACTGCCGTGAAGGCAGCCGCGTTGATCCAGTAGCCTGGCGTTTTCAAGCGAAGTGGGAACCGGTTCGCGTGAAGAGAACGCGTCAAATAAAGAGGATAGAGCTTCGGTGGACCGAGGCTCTAGGGATATGCCATGACTTTTGAGGGTGCAGGTTATCCGCTACAGCCGGTACTGCCGGAGCTGGTGCTCGCGGTCGGCGCGATGGTGCTGCTGATGGTCGGCGCGTACCGCGGGCAGGGGACGACCAGGCTCGTCACCACACTCGCCGTGTGCCTGTTGGCACTCACCGGCGTGCTGGAGTTGCTGCTGCCGGCGGGCAAACTCGCGACGTTCGGCGGCAGCTTCATCGTCGATGATTTTGCCCGTTTCACGAAGATTTTGACTCTGATCGGCTCGGCGGCGACGCTGATCCTCTCGGCCGAATTCTTGTCCGATCCGTCGCGGCGTATCTTCGAGTACTCGATCCTGGTGCTGCTCTCGACGCTCGGCATGATGGTGCTGATCTCGGCCGGCGATCTGATCATGCTCTATCTCGGGCTCGAATTGATGAGTCTCGCGCTCTACGTGGTCGCCGCGAGCAACCGCGACAACGCAAAATCCACCGAGGCGGGCTTGAAATATTTCGTGCTCGGCGCGCTGTCGTCGGGCATGCTGCTCTACGGCGCCTCGCTGATCTACGGCTTTACCGGCACCGTCAGTTTTGCCGGAGTGGCCGCAGCCGCAAAGACCGGCAGCGTCGGCATCGTGTTCGGCCTGGTGTTCCTGCTCGCCGGCCTCTGCTTCAAGGTTTCGGCGGTGCCGTTCCACATGTGGACGCCCGACGTGTATGAGGGCGCGCCGACGCCCGTGACCGCGTTCTTTGCCTCCGCGCCGAAAGTCGCGGCACTTGCGGTGTTCACCCGCGTCGTGCTGACGGCGTTCCCGGGTATCGCGTTGCAGTGGCAGCAGATCATCGTGTTCGTCGCAATCGCCTCGATGGCCTTGGGCTCGTTCGCCGCCATCGGGCAAAGCAACATCAAGCGGCTGATGGCGTATTCCTCGATCGGCCATATGGGGTTTGCGCTGGTCGGGCTTGCGGCCGGTACTGTCGAGGGCGCGCAGGGGGTACTGGTCTATATTGCGATCTATGTCGCGATGACGCTCGGCTCGTTTGCCGTGATCCTGACCATGAAGCGCAACGGCCACGCGGTCGAGCAGATCAGCGATTTTGCGGGGCTATCGCGCACCAATCCACTGCTGGCATTTTTCTTCGCGATGCTGCTGTTCTCGCTCGCCGGCATTCCGCCGCTCGCGGGCTTCTTTGCGAAATGGTACGTCTTCGTCGCCGCGATCAAGGCGGGGTTGTTCACGCTCGCCGTCATCGGCGTGCTCACCAGCGTCGTGGGCGCGTTTTACTATCTCACCATCATCAAGGTGATGTATTTCGACGAGCCGGCGGGCGCGCTCGACCCAAAGCGGGTCGAGCTGCGCACCGTGCTCGCGGTGGCCGGTATCTTCAACATCTTCTTCTTCGTCTATCCGGGGCCGTTGGTCAGCGTTGCCACGGCGGCGGCGAAGTCGTTGTTCTAGGCATGATCCCGAAAAGTAGCCCCCGGTTGTCGGAGACGATCATGCCAAAAAACAGCATCGACACCCCGCCGGCTTTGGCCAAGCCGGATCAGCACTGAGATGCCCTTCACCCTCGGCCCTCGCGCCACATCGGCGAGTTACCGGATCGCCGCCTTCGACCGGATCGGGTCTACCAACGCGGAAGCGATGTCGCGGGCACGCGACGGCGAGCGTGGAGCGACGTGGTTCGTTACATCAGAGCAGACGGCGGGACGCGGACGGCGGCAGCGGCCCTGGATCGCGCCACGCGGCAATCTCGCCAGCAGCATTCTCGAGGTGATGGACGTTTCGCCTGCGGTCGCGGCAACGCTTGGCTTTGCCGCCGGACTCGCGCTCGAGGCCGCGCTGCAGAAAGTCAGCGTCGAAGCGAATCTGCGGTTGGCCGGATCGGACGCGCTCAAATTTTCGCTGAAATGGCCCAACGATGTGCTGGCCGGGCGGCAGAAGCTCGCTGGCATCCTGCTCGAAGCCGAAGCCGTGGCAGATAATCGCCTTGCCGTCGTGGTCGGGATCGGCACCAACGTGGTCGCAGCCCCTGAGGGAACGCCCACGCCGGCGACGTCGCTCGCGGCGCTTGGTGTCCACATCGGTGCCGAGGAACTGTTCGCGGCGCTCTCCGACGCCTGGGTCGAATTCCGCGGCATCTGGGACAATGGCCGCGGCTTTGCTGAAATACGCCGGCTGTGGCTGGAGCGCGCCGCCGGACTCGGCGAGAAGGTCGCGATCCAGACCGGAACCACCACCATCGAAGGCACGTTCGACACCATCGATGAAGCAGGCTGCATGATCGTTCGCATGGCCGATAACAAGCGCGTGCCGGTTACGGCCGGCGAGGTCTATTTCGGATCGGCGGCCTCGGCGGGGGCGGCCTGATGGCGCGGCCGGACGAACTGACCTTTGCACCACTCGGCGGCGTCGGCGAGATCGGCATGAACCTGTCGATCTACGGGCTCGGCAATCGCCACCAGCGCGCCTGGCTCGCGGTCGATCTCGGCGTTTCCTTCGGCGACGAGGAACATCTGCCGGGCATCGACCTGATCATGCCCGACATCCGTTTCCTTGAAAAAGAGCGCGACAATCTGATGGGCCTGGTGCTGACGCACGCTCATGAGGACCATTTCGGCGCCATCATCGATCTCTGGCCAAAACTGCAGTGCCGGGTTTATGCGACCAGGTTCAGCGCCGCGTTGTTCGAGGCGAAATGCGCGGCAGAGCGCAATCCACCCAAAATTCCGGTCACGGTCGTGCCGTCGGGCGGCCGGATCGGTCTCGGCCCGTTCAATGTCGAGTTCATTCCGGTCGCGCATTCGATTCCGGAATCGCACGCGCTGGCGATCCACACTGAAGCCGGCACCGTACTGCACACCGGCGACTGGAAGATCGATCCCACCCCGATCATCGGCTTGCCGACTGACGAGCGGCGCTTGCGTGAGCTCGGCGATGCCGGCGTCCTGGCGCTGGTCGGCGATTCCACCAATGCGGTGCGGGACGGGCGCTCGCCCTCGGAAGCCGAAGTCGCCAAGACCATCACGGAGCTGGTGAAGGGCGCCAAAGGCCGGGTCGCGGTGACGACCTTCGCTTCCAACGTCGCCCGCGTAAAGGCGGTGGCGGATGCCGCAAGAGCCGCCGGTCGCGAGGTAGTCGTCGTCGGCCGCGCGATGGAGCGCGTGGTGCAGGTGGCGCGTGAAACCGGCTATCTCGAGGGTGTACAGAATTTTCGCGGCGCCGATCTCTACGGTCATTTCCCGCCGGACAAGGTGCTGGCGCTGTGCACGGGCAGCCAGGGCGAGCCGCGCGCGGCCTTGGCGCGCATCGCCAATGACGACCATCCGCTCGTGACGCTCAACAAGGGCGACAGCGTGATCTTTTCCTCGCGCACCATTCCCGGCAACGAGAAGGCGGTCGGCGGCATTATCAACGGTCTGGTCGCGCAGGGCATCGAGGTCATCACCGACCGCACGCATCTCGTCCATGTCTCCGGCCATCCGCGCCGCGACGAATTGCGCGACATGATCTCCTGGGTGCGACCGCAGCTCCTCATCCCCGTCCATGGCGAGGCGCTGCATCTGTCCGAGCATGCGAAGCTCGCGCGCGCCGCCGGGGTGCCGAGGGTGCTGACCTGCCGCAACGGCGACTTGGTCAAATTGGGACCTGGCGATCCCGGCATCATCGACGAGCTACCGTCGGGGCGGATCTACAAGGACGGCACGATCCTGGAGGAGGCCAAGTCACGTGCGGTGGTCGAACGGCGGCGGATGGGATATGCCGGCTGCGCATTTGTCGCCATTGCCATGACCGAAAAAGGTGAATTGGCTGACGATCCCGAGATTGATCTCGTCGGCATCCCCGAGAAGAATAGTGCCGGCGAGGTGTTCGACGATATTGTGTTCGATGTGGTGGTATCGACGGTGGAAAGCCTGCCACGGGCGCGGCGGCGCGACCCGGATGCGACGGCGGAATCGGTGCGCCGCGCGGTGCGCGCTACCGTGAACGAGCACTGGGGCAAGAAGCCGATTTGCCTCGTGCACGTGCTAATGGTTTGAAATATGGGCGTGTTCCGCAAACTGGATGCCGGTTTTGCGACAACAACTTGCGAAACTTATCAGAGATGGAGGAAGCCATGCTGGGCCGGCTCAATCATGTCGCGATCGCGGTCAAGGACGCCGAGAAAGCTGCAAAGATCTATGCCGGGGCATTCGGCGCTGATGTCTCGGCCGCCGTGCCGCTGGCGGAGCACGGCGTAATTACCGTGTTTGTGACGCTGCCCAATACCAAGATCGAATTCATCCAGCCGCTTGGCGATGGCTCGCCGATCGCAAAATTCGTGGATCGCAACCCCGACGGCGGCATCCACCACATCTGCTACGACGTGCCGGATATCCTCGCCGCGCGCGACACCTTGATCAAGGAAGGCGCGCGCGTGCTCGGCGACGGCGTACCCAGGATCGGCGCCCACGGCAAGCCGGTGCTGTTTTTCAACCCAAAGGATTTTTCCGGCGCCCTCGTCGAAATCGAGCAGGCCTGACGCAGGTGGCGTACTCGATCTCAACCGCATTCGCGATCTACTTTGTGCTGTGGTGGGTCGTACTGTTTGTGACGCTGCCGTTCGGCATACGCAGTCAGCACGAGGACGGCGAGGGCGGCGGTCAAGTGGTTCCTGGCACCGACCCCGGTGCGCCGATCATGGCGGGGATGGGCCGCAAGCTGATCTGGACCACGCTGATTTCGGCGGCGATTTTTGGCCTCGGGATGTGGGCCTACTATCAGGGCTATCTGAATATCGAGCGGCTGTCGAAGCTGATGGGTACGCCGTTCTGACCGCGCAGTTTGCAGGCGGAGAACGTGATCTTCGACGGACTTATTCGATGGCCCTGGCCCGCAACTTCTGCGCATAAACGTTGATGACGAGCGCCGCGAGCAGAATGAGACCGCGGATCAGGATCTTCAGGAAGCTGTCGATATTGACGTGATCGAGCCCGTTGTTAAGCACGCCGAGCACGAACAAGCCGATAATGGTATTGCCGATGCCGCCGCGACCGCCGAACAGGCTCGTGCCGCCGACCACGACGGCCGCGATCGAATCCAGCAGGTAGGTATCGAACTCGTTCTGTTGCGCGCTGCCGAAATGCGCGACGCCCAGCATGCCGCCAATTCCCGAGCAGACCGCCGAGATGACCATGACGCTGCCGAGGATCAGCTTGACGTTGAGCCCCGAATATTCCGCCGCCTCGCGATTTCCGCCGACCATGTAGACGTAGCGACCGAAGCGCGTATAGGTCAGCACCAGATGGCCGCCGAGCAGCATCAATGCGGCAACGATCACGATCCAGGGAACGCCGCCGACCGACGATGATCCGAGCGTCGCGACAAGGTCGGGCACCTTGTAGGCGATCTGTCCGCGCACCAGCAGCGCCGATATGCCGGCGGCGATCTGCATCATCGCGAGGGTCATGATGAAGGACGGGATGCCGACGACCGTGAGGCCGAATGCGTTGACCAGACCGAGCATCGCGCAGAGTGCCAGCGCCAGGACGATCGCAGCCCAGCCGGGCATGGCGACGTTGGCAATGTTCACGTAGGATTCTTGCGCGGTGAAATAGGCCACCGCAATTCCGGTGACGTTGGCGATGCTCGCGATCGACAGGTCGATCTCGGCGCAGAGGATCACGAAGGTGAGGCCGACGGCGATGATGGCCGTCACCGAAACCTGAGTCAGGATGTTGCCGAGATTGTCGAGCGTCGCAAAGGAAGGACTGGCGGCTGCGAAGAAGCCGCTGAGGCAGATCAGCGTCAGGAACGGCGCGATGTTGCGCATCTGGGAGCGCAATATCGCCGCGATCCTGTGCGGTTGCTTCCGATCCGCCGCGGAGATCGTCACGCTTTCACCGCTCGCCATTTGCTCCTCCTTATGCCGCTTCCAGCAGGCGGTCCTTGCTGATGGTCTCGTTGGCGAATTCGCGCACCACCGCGCCGCGTTTGAGGACGATGATGCGATCGGCGAGCGACAGCACGGTCTCGGGCTCGGTCGAGAGGACGATGATGGCGAGTCCCCGCGCGCGCAGGTCGCGGACGATGTGGATGACGTCGTTCTTCGCGCCCACGTCCATGCCGCGCGTCGGTTCGCACAGCACCAGAACGCGCGGCGGATAGCTCAGCCATTTCGCCAGCGCGACTTTCTGCTGATTGCCGCCGGAAAGCATGCCGACCTCGAGCTCGACGGCCGCCGGCCTGATCTGCAATTGCTCCATCTGCCGGCTGGCGATCGCCCGCTCGCGTGCCGGTTTGAGCAACAGGGACGAAATGCGAGCGAGGACACTGATCGAGATGTTCTTGTAGACAGGCTCCTGGTGGAAAAGCATGGAGCGGCGGCTCTCGGGAACGAAGGCGATCCCGGCGCGCCGCGCATCGGCCGTGCTGCCGAAGGCCTTTCGGTCGCTGGCCACCACAAGCGAGCCATTGTCGGGCTTGAGCTTGCCAAACAGAATCCGCGCCAGCTCAAGCTGCCCGCACCCCATGAAGCCGTAGATGCCCAGGACCTCGCCGGCGCGCACCTCAAACGAGACATCCCGGAGGCTGCGGGCAAGCGAAAGTCCGCTCGCATCCAACACTAGCGGCCGAGCGGTCCGCGGCGGCAGCGTGATGTCATGCGTGTACGTCTCTTCGAGCGCCTCGCGCCCCTTGCCGATCATCGCTTCGATCAGGGCAGCCTTGCTGGTTGCGGCCGCTTGCACCTCGGCGACCTTTCTGCCGTTGCGGAAAACCGTCACGGCGTCGGAGACGCGCAGGATGTCCTCGATGAAATGCGAAATGAAGACGATTCCGGTGCCCTCGTTGCGCAGCTGCCGCAAGGTTGCGAACAGACGCTCCACTTCCGGGGGCGAGAGAGCCGAGGTCGGCTCGTCGAGGATGATGATGCGGGCGCCTGAGAACAAGACGCGGGCGATCTCGATCAGTTGCTGCAGGCCGATCGGCAGGTCGCCAAGTCGCAAAAGCGGATCGACATCGATGCCGAACCTTTTGAGTTGCTGACCCGCCTCGCGCGCCATCCGCCGCCACTGCACGAAGCCGAAGCGATTGGTCGGCTGCGCGCCGAGAAAAACGTTCTCGGCCACTGACAGATCGGGCGCCACGCTGAGCTCTTGATGCACCATGGCAATGCCGGCCGCACGCGCATCGCGCGCCGACCGAAACCGGGTCTCGCGCCCATCCAATGCGAAACGGCCGGTGAATTCGGTATGCACGCCGGCGATGATCTTCATCAGCGTGCTCTTTCCCGCCCCGTTTTCGCCGACGAGACCGTGGATCTCGCCGGCGGAGAGCGCGAAGTCGACGCCACGAAGGGCCTCGACGCCGCCGAAGGCCTTCGTGATCTCTCGGAGTTCGAGGATGGGTGAGCGTCCCTGCGGCATGAGGGCTCAGATCAGGAAATGATCCTCCATCCACTGCATGCCCGCGGCGTTGGCCTTGGTCACCACCGGACCATCGGTCACGACGCTCTTCGGGATACCCTGTCCGCTCTTTTCACCTGCGACTACCGCGGCGACACCGGCGACGATGGCCCCGCCATGGATACGGCAGGAGGGATTGCGGACGGTAGCGAACATGCGGCCTTCGCTCACTGCCTGGATCGCCGGCGGCATGGCATCAACCCCGCCGATCAGGATGTTAGTGCGGTTGCGCGCCTTCATGATGTTGTAAGCGGCAAGCGCCATGTCGTCATTATGGAAGAAGGCTGCGTCGATCTGCGGGTATTTGGTGAGATAGGTTTCCCAAAGTCGCGCCGTCTTCGACACGTCCCAGTCCGCCGGCTGGGTATCGAGCACCTCGATGTTTGGGTATTGCTTCATAACCGCGTTGAAGCCTTTCGCGCGGCCTTGCGCGCCGGTATGGCCAAGCGCGCCCTGTGTCATGATCACCTTGCCCTTGCCGCCGATGGCATTGACAAGCGCCTGTGTCACCGAAGCGCCCATGAATTCATTGTCAGGGGCGAGAAACGAGTGGACCTTGATCTGGTCGAGCGGCGCGATCAGCGTGTCCATGTCGATCACAGGCGTGCCGGCATCGATCATCTTCTGCACGGGCTGGGTCAGCGTGCCGATGCCAAAGGCCTGAATGGCGACGAAGTCCCATTTTTGCGAGGCCATATTGTCGATGGCGGCGCGCTGCTTGACGGCATCGAGCTGGCCGTCGAACCAGGTGACCTCGACGTTGAACAGCTTGCCCCACCATTCAGCGGCCTGCTTGCCCTGGGCGCACCAGGTAGCCTGCAGGCCCGCGTTGGAGAAGGCGGCCTTCAGCGGCTTCTCCGAGCGCCCCACTTCCGCCGCCAGTGCTGGGCTTACGCCCAATCCACCGAGCAGGGCTGTCGCGCCGCCGGTCGCCGCTGCCTGAAGAAGATCACGCCTGGTCGTTGAGGATTCGTCTTTCCCGGGCATCGCTTGCTCCCTCATTGTCATTGTTTGCTACCGATGGCGTCATTGCACGCGCCACGGAGGAAAGCAGTTTCTCACAATCGGAACGTTCGCGCTACCGGCGCCCTTCGTCCGGGTCTCCTGCTCGCGCAGAACCGCGATGATCCGTTAGCGGTGAAATTGTTCCACATCCGTTCCGAGCGTGCCGCGCACCATGTCCTTCAAATGCAAATGACGACGAACAGAAATTCCGCGCGCGGGTAGCGCACTCGTTCAGCTATCGTCTTCCATCGTCATCAAAAGGCCGGTCAGTGTCGCGCCGATTCCGAACATCAGCGCGAACGATCCTACGATGACGGACATCGTGCTGAACGGCGCGTCGCTCTGCGCGACAATGTCCCGCACGCCAAATTTGTCGATCAGGCAAAGAAGCAGGGCAAAGCCAAGACCCAGGGCGACCCCCATCGTGAAATGCCCGATCAGTTCAGAAACCAAGGACTGCTTCCTGACACGCATTGTCGTCACCAGCCACCTGATGCGCGG
>JBJMTR010000071.1:0-7483 GCA_045811565.1 Bradyrhizobium sp. | reverse complement strand
GCACGAAAACCCCAGCGATCTCAAAAGTCTCGCGGTGCCGCGCGCGATCGCGAGCGCCGTCTCCGACTGGCGGCGGTCCGGCGCGGGAACGAGCGCGATCTGGCGGGCGGGCGATTCCATCGCAACAGCCTAACCGATTTTGCGGCGGGCGTCGTCCTACGCGGGCAGGATGCGTGATTTGCGCGGAACCCACGTCGGCTCCGCCGCTTGTTATGCGGCCGCTGAAGATCACTGGGCGGACCGGTGAGGGCTGCCTTTTGATTGATGACCTCTGGTACAAGAACGGCGTTTTCTATTGCCTTTCCGTCGGCACCTATATGGATGCCAATGGTGACGGGGTCGGCGATTTCAGGGGGCTATTGCGGCGGCTGGATTATCTGCATGGGCTCGGCATCACCGCGATCTGGCTGATGCCGTTCCAGCCCTCTCCGGGCAGAGACGACGGCTACGACATCTCGGACTATTACGGCGTGGATCCACGCTACGGCACGCTCGGCGACTTCGTCGAATTCACCCATGGCTGCCGGCAGCGCGGCATCCGCGTCATTATCGATCTCGTCGTCAATCACACGTCCGACCAGCATGCATGGTTTCGCGAAGCGCGGCGTCACAAGGACTCGCCGTATCGCGACTGGTATGTCTGGTCCAACAAGAAGCCCGCGAATGCCGGCAAGGGCATGGTTTTTCCCGGCGTGCAGAAATCAACCTGGTCGCGCGACAAGGAAGCGGGCGCCTGGTACTTCCACCGCTTCTATGATTTCCAGCCCGATCTCAACACCTCGAACCCGCATGTGCAGGCCGAGATCCTCAAAATCATGGGCTTTTGGATCCAGCTCGGCGTCTCCGGCTTTCGCATGGATGCGGTGCCGTTCGTGATCGCGACCAAGGGCGCCAAGGTCAAGAAACCCGTCGAGCAATACGACATGCTTCGCTCATTCCGCGAGTTCCTGCAATGGCGGCAGGGCAACGCGATTATTCTCGCCGAAGCCAATGTGCTGCCGGAAACCGACATGGAATATTTCGGCCGCGACGGCGACCGTATGCACATGATGTTCAATTTCCAAGTCAACCAGCATCTGTTCTATGCGCTTGCCTCCGCTGATTCGCGGCCGCTTGCTAAATCCCTCGCGGCGACCAGGCCGCGGCCGGCGACCGCGCAATGGGGCCTGTTCCTGCGCAACCACGACGAGCTCGATCTTGGCCGCCTGACCAAGGTGCAGCGCGACGCCGTGTTCAAAGCGTTTGCTCCCGACCGGAGCATGCAGCTTTACGACCGCGGCATCCGCCGCCGGCTCGCCCCGATGCTCGGGGGTGACCGGCGGCGACTCGAGCTCGCCTACAGCCTGATGTGCACGCTGCCGGGGACGCCGGTGATCCGCTATGGCGACGAAATCGCGATGGGCGATAATCTCGATCTGCCCGAGCGCGGTTGCGCGCGCACGCCTATGCAATGGTCGACCGAGCCGCATGCGGGTTTCACCGAAAGCGGGCGCCCCTGCGTACCTGTAATCGACAAGGGTCCTTACGGTTACGAACACGTCAACGCCGCCAAACAGCGCCGTGATCCCAATTCGATGCTGAACTGGACCGAGCGCATCATCCGGATGCGCAAGGAAGTCCCGGAAGTCGGCTGGGGCGATTTCAAGGTGATCGCAGCGCGCGACCCCGCCGTACTGGTGATCCGCTACGACTGGCGCAACAACTCGGTGCTGTTCGTGCATAATCTCGACGAGAGGCCGCGCGAGGTGGCGTTCGCGGTCGGGCTTCCCGGCAAAGCCGGCAATCTGCTGGTCAATCTGCTGTCGGAAGACCACAGCCGCGCCAACGAGCATGGCCGGCATACCCTGCTACTCGAGGCCTACGGATATCGCTGGTATCGGGCCGGCGGTCTCGATTATCTCCTGAAGCGCACCGATATCGACACGGATGCGGCGGGGAAGACGAGCCATGCGGCGTGAGCCCGGCCGCGAGTCGTCCCCGCCCGTTTGTGGGCCGGCTCAAAGCCGCAACGAGGATGGCTTATGCGTGGGTTGGCGCGCCGATAATCACGCCTTCATTGCCGCGCAGGTCAAGCGCGCCTTCTATCTTTTCACCGCGCCGATCGAGAAACGTCGACAGCAGAATTTCGTTGCCAAAGGCGATCGCGCTCGAAGTCACCGCGACGGGGTCGGCGCCGAGATTCAGCGCGATAACGACCGCCTCTCCATCAACTCGCCGGCGATAGAGCAAGATATCTCCCTGAGCCGCGACCGGCTCGTAGATGCCGGTCACGAGATGCGGCAGCGTTCGTCGCAGCGCGATCAGCGCCTTGTAGAGGGAGAGGATTGAGCGGGCGTCGGCATCGAGATTGACCACGTTCTCCCGCGCGAAATCGTGTGCCAGCGGCAGCCATGGCGTCGCTCTTGAGAAGCCTGCATAGGCCTCGGCACTCCATTGCATTGGCGTGCGGCAGCCGTCGCGGCCGACGCCGATGCCCGGCATATTCTTCTCGAAGGGATCGCGCACTTCGTCGGGCGCAATCGCGGCCTGCCGCATGCCGATCTCATCGCCGTAATACAGCGTCGGTGTTCCCCGCAGCGTCAACAGCAGCATTGCGGCGATTCGCGCTTGTTCCGGCCCCACCCGGCTCGCCACCCGCGGCCGATCGTGATTGCCGAGCACCCAGTTCGGCCATCCGCCGATCGGCAATGTTCTCTCGTAATCGGCGACGATCTTCTCGATCGACCGGGCGCTCCACAGCGTCGACAGCAGCGCGAAATTGAACGGCATGTGCGCGCCGGTCAGGTCATTGCCGTAATAGGCGACGAGGCGGTGTAGCGGAAGATAAACCTCGCCGATCAGCACGCGGGCGTCGAACTCGTCGGTGACGCGACGCAGCTCCGCGATCACCTCATGCACTTCCGGCTGATCGGTCGAATACTGCGTCAGGAGCTTTTCGTGCGGCGGCCGGCCATCGCGATAATGCGGATTGGGTGGATTGTCGCGAAATTCGGCGTCCTTGATCAGATGCCAGATGACATCGACGCGAAAACCATCGACGCCCCTGCGAAGCCAGAAACGCATCGCCTCATATATCGCTCCGCGCACTTCCGGATTGCGCCAGTTCAGATCCGGCTGCTGGGCAAGGAAGGCGTGATAGTAATATTGCCCGGTGGTAGCGTGGTATTCCCAGCCGCTGCCGCCGAATTCCGACAACCAGTTGTTCGGCGGTCCGCCATTCGCTCCGCCGTCGCGCCAGATGTACCAGTCGCGCCTGGGATTAACGCGCGAACTGCGGCTTTCAATAAACCAGGGATGCTGGTCGGAGGTGTGGTTCGGCACCAGATCGAGGATCAGTTTGAGGCCGCTTTCGTGCGCCGCCGCGATCAGCGCGTCGAAATCCTCCATGGTTCCGAACAGGGGGTCGATGTCGGTGTAGTCGGAAATGTCGTAACCGAAATCGGCCATCGGCGAAGGGAAGATCGGCGACAGCCAGAGCGCATCGACGCCAAGCTCCTTCAGGTAAGGCAGCCGCTCGATAATCCCATTGATATCGCCGATCCCGTCACCATCGGAATCCTGAAACGAGCGGGGATAGACCTGATAGAAGATGCCGTGCCGCCACCAGTCTTGGTCGATTTGGTCCATTCCTGGAAATCATCCTCTAATTCCGGCCAGAGCGAGGCAACTGAGGAACCACCGGCAAATTCAATACGGTTGCACTGCGTTCAGCCATGTCGGGTGATGGCGAGCTGGTACACGGTGATGAGCACTTCGAACAGGATCAGGAACACGATGATGACCTCGAGCCGCAGCGAGCGCCTGGTGTCGATGATATCGGTCAACACCTGGGCGGTCTCGGCGATCACGGCAAGCTTTCGGTTGAGCGATTCCGCACGCTCCTTGAGTTCATATTCATCCTCCAGCCGCGAATACAGCCGCTCAAGCTGCGGCTTGTCCCAGAGGATGTCTGGTTTCTCCGACACTTCGACCGGCCCAGACACCCGGTGCCGGACTAAGAGCGCATTGCCGATGTGCTGCAGGATCGCGCGGCGGCCGCCACGCATTCGCCCGCCCTGCGCCAATTCCCGCGCGAACGGCTCGGTCATGTCGAATACGGCGGCAACCTCCCGCTCATGCCGCGCCAATACGACGCTCTTTGCAAGCGCCTCGCCGATCAGAATCAGCCGCTCTGGCGAAAGGCTTTGCAGGCAGATCGGGCCGCCCGGCGGAATTTGATCCTCCCGCTCGGAGGCGAGTTCGATGGCGGCAATTTCCTCCTCGCGCCGCGCAAAAATCCCGGTCATGCGGGATTGCAGGCCGCGCAAGAATTCTTCCTCTTCCAGCGCGTTCAGGCCGATCAGAACCACGACGCCATAGCGAAACAGGATCGCGACGCCATTGTCATTGACGCGAAACGCAAGCGGCGTTGTGGCGAGAACATCGCCGCGCTCAAGCCCCGACGTGTTCAGCCGATCGCTGACAAAGAAGGCGCGGGCGGTAATACGGGCCCCGCCAAGCGGCGATTTGGAAGCCTCGGCCATGGAGATTGGAACCTGCCGGAATATCGAAGCGCGGACGCGATCCGTAGATGCGATATCGCGCTTCGCACACTACATGTTCAACTCGAGCGCAATCCTATCAGGGACCTCACGGGATCGCACGCCGGTTGCAGGCGTTGGCTGGCGGTGTTGACGGCTTTCCCGGGAAGAATATGGTGATCCCATGCATGATAAAACGGAGACCAAGGCGAAAGCCGGCGCGATCATCGTTCCGGTGACGCTGTTCGAGCAGAACTGCACCGTCATCTGGCACGAGCCGACCAAAAAGGCCGTGGTGATCGATCCGGGCGGTGATGTTCCCAAAATTCAGGCGGCGATCGAGCAGACCGGCGTCACGGTTGAAAAGATCTGGCTGACCCACGGCCATATCGACCATGTCGGCGGCGCCGCGGAATTGCGCGATGCGCTGAAGGTGCCGATTGAAGGCCCGCACGTCGCCGACAAGTATCTGCTTGAGAATGTCGTGGCCAGCGGCGCGCGCTTCGGCATGACCGGCGTGCGCGATTTCGCGCCCGATCGCTGGCTCGACGAAGGCGACCAGGTCTCGATCGGCGAATTGACTTTCGACATCCTGCATTGCCCCGGCCATTCGGCGGGCAGCGTGGTATTCTTCAACAAGGAATTGCGCTTCGCCCATGTCGGCGATGTCCTGTTCAACGGCTCGGTCGGCCGCACCGATTTGCCCGGCGGCAGCCACGCTACGCTGATCAAGTCCATCACCGAAAAATTGCTGCCGCTCGGCGACGATGTCGGCTTCATTTGCGGCCACGGCGCCGGCTCGAGCATCGGCCAGGAACGGATGACGAATCCGTTTCTGACCGGCGAGATGTGAGCTGCGGGAACGCCGCGGTAGCCGCTACTTCATCAGGCCCGCAGCCGTCAGCGCACGGGTGATGACGTCGCCGACATCGATCCCGCCGCGCTTTGGTGTGCGCGGCCTCTTGGCTTGGCGAACCGGCGTGGGGCGTGGCCAAAGCGTGGCGGCAAGGTCGGGCGTCCGCGCCGGAGCCGGAGCCGCCAGCGGGATTGGATTCGCCGGTGCCTTTGCACCCTTTGGAACAGGCTTTGCCGGTTCCTTGACGACCTCCTTCACAATTTCCTTGGGCACGCGTATCCGTTCGGTGAGGCCGAAGAACTGCGCGATGTGATACGACGACGAAATTCCGGCTTCGATCAGGAACGCACCGGCCTCGCCATACCGTTCTTCATTGTCTGCGATCCCGAGCGGCGTGCCGTGCGCCATATCAGTGATGGTGTAGGATTCGACGATGGTGTCACCATCGGCGTTCCACCAGACCTGGCGCGGATACCCATCGACGTCTGCCACTGACATCGGCGCGAGTGGCAGGCCGTGCACGTCCAGCCACTGCTTGACGATCTCGTCGGCATTGGCCGGGTTGACGGTGCGATCGGCGCTGCCGTGCCAGACCGACACTTTGGGCCAGGGACCGTTATGTTTCGAGGCCTTGCGAACGAGATCGCCCAATTCACTGGCGGGACGCGACGGCGACTGCAACATTCCGTTGAGCGCCTCGCGCAGGTTGGTGGCGATGCCGAACGGCAGGCCCGCTATGATTGCACCGGCGGCGAACACGTCCGGATAAGCCGCGAGCATCACGGATGCCATCGCGCCGCCGGCCGATAAGCCCGTGACATAGACGCGGCGCGGATCGAGCTTGTGATCTGAGACTAGGCGCGCGATCATCTGGCGGATTGAGCAGGCTTCGCCACGGCCGCGCGTGGTGTCTTCCGGCTTGAACCAGTTGAAACACGTATTGGCGTTGTTGGAGGCCTGCTGCTCCGGCATCAGCAAGGCAAATCCGTAATCTTTGGCCAGCGTCGACCAGCCGGCGCCGAAATCATACGAAGCTGCCGTCTGGCCGCAGCCATGCAGCACGACGACGAGCGCCGCGCCGCGCTGGAGATCTTCAGGCACGAACGACAGCATTTTCAGCGCGCCGGGATTCGAACCGAATTCGGCCGTCTCGACGAGCGGGCTGTGAATGGCCGCAAGACGTCGCCCATACGCGCCCAGGCCATTAAAGCCGTTCAGCTTGGGCAGGCGGCGCAGCAATTCTACATTCTTGGCGAGTGACAACGGCAGCTCCTGAGGTGATTTGCTCTTCTAACCTCACCCAGAACAGATAGTTGCTGCAGCGCAAAATAAAAAGGCCGTGTGCTGTCATTCCCCAGAATTGTGCGAGTTGACGTTAATGTGTGATCGGTTTGATCAGTTCGCCGCGCGTCGCATCCATGACAGAAATGCGGCGCAAATAACGATCGACAACGCAAATAATGCGCATGCCGCATAAAGCGCCGGCAGCGCCATTCCTTCCGCTTCAACGGTAAAAAACACCGCGCCAATCGCGGCGACACCAGCGGCATTGCCGATTTGCGTCATCGTGCCGTACATGCCGGAGCCCGCACCTGCGCTTGCCGGCTTCACCGTGGCAAGGACGGCACTCGACAACGGCGCCATCACCAGCCCCTGCCCGTAACCGAACACCATCAGCGCCAGCGCCAGCAGCAGCGCGGAAGGTATGGCGATCCATCCGACCGTGGCCGCCAGAATCGCGAGGCCCGCGATCTGCACCGCGCAACCCTCGATCAGCACCAGCGTGCCGCGATGTTTTGCCCGCACGCCACTCTGCCGCGAAGCGACCACAAAGCTCAGCGCCAGCGGCACGACGACGAGGCCGGCATGCAATGGCGGAATCTGCAGCGCCTTTTGCATGAACATGGTCATGATCAGATAGAATGAAAGGTTGGCGAAAAAGAAGAAAAACACCGCGACCAGGCCGCGCATGCACGCGACATCCAATAACAGCGTCAGATCGATCAGCGGCATGACCCCGCGGCGCGCGACTGTACGCTCGAGCCGCAGGAATGCGAGGATGACCGCGATGCCTGCGGCCATCACCAGCCACACCCAGGGCGACCAG
>JBJMTR010000070.1:0-9569 GCA_045811565.1 Bradyrhizobium sp. | reverse complement strand
GCAGGAACGACAGCGAAGTAGCCTCGTTCCGGCCTTGCCAAAGCTGGGCGTTGCACCTAGTTTCCGCCCCATTCGCGGACCCCTCTTGGGCCCACGCAGCGGATGCAGTTGTAGCTCAGTTGGTTAGAGCGCCTGTCTGTGGAACAGGAGGTCGGTGGTTCGAGCCCACCCAACTGTACCACTTATGACACCATCGGCACGCGATCTCGAATTGCGTCTCTTCAGCTGTGGCTGACTGCCCTCCTCTGCTTGCCATCCCCGCACCGCTCACTCACAATTCGCTCAAATCACGCTGCGGGGGAATCGATGACTTTCCGGCTCAGGAATGTCCAGTTCGGCTTGATGCTGGCAACGGCGCTTTCGGTTTCCATGTGGTCTGCGCCTGGCGCGGCCTATACCCCTGAACAGCAACAGGCCTGCAGCGGCGACGCCTTCAGGCTGTGTGGTCCCGAAATTCCCGACGTCGGTCGCGTCACGGCCTGCATGATCCGAAACAAATCCCAGCTCTCGCCGGGCTGCCGGGCGCACTTCAGGCAAGGTCCTGAACCCAACGAAGTCGAGGCTGCACCGGCGGGCAGGCCATTGGCCATCAAGCCTGGGACGCGAATGAGCACCAAGACACGCAAGCCCAAAAGGCCGGCCAAGCCCGCGACCTGAGCGCGGCGCCATTGCAAGGGCAGGCGCGAAACATATCCCGCCAATCGTCATGCGTGGAATGGACTGGGGCCATTTCAAGTCCCTGTTGCGCGACAGACTGACGCCTTGTCGTGGCGTGGTTCATGTACATCTCCCTCGCGAAAGGAGACTCACTTGAGCCAACATTACAAAATGGAAATCGACCGGCACCTGTCCTGGTTTGAAGGCAAGCTCCCGCCAAAGTCGGCCAGATTCGTCGGCTGGCTGCGCAAGCCATCTTCGCGATATGTCAGGATTCCGCTTGCCATTCTCTTGATTGCCGGCGGCATTTTCAGCTTTCTGCCGGTGCTTGGAGTCTGGATGCTGCCTCTCGGACTCCTTTTGTTCGCACAGGACGTACCGATTTTGCAAAAACCGCTCGCGCAGATGCTCGGATGGATTGAGCGCAAGTGGATCGAGCGGCAACGCGCAAAAAACGCGCATTAGATCCAGCAAAATCGTTCAAGTGATTCCATTTTCGGTTGTATTGCGCGCGCGGTGTGACTCAAAAACCAGCATTTGCGGCTAATCGCAGGCTTTCGCGCGATCATTGGTAAATTTTTCTTTCACGAATCAGCGCGCTGATTCATTTTCGGCTTCTGGGGTCAATCTGGAGGCCAAGGTATGAACGTCATTGTTTTTGCTTCGCGTAAGGGGGGCTCGGGGAAAAGTACCCTGGCTGCTCATCTCGCTGCCCATGTCACCAAGTCAACGAAACCCTGTTTGCTGATCGATGCGGATCCGCAGGGCTCGCTGACCCTCTGGCACAAGCTGCGTGGCACCAACGAACCGCCGATCAAGACGGCCGTCAATTCCGTCAGCGGAATAGTCGCCGCCGCCAAGCGCGACGGTATCGAGTGGGTCTTCATCGACACGCCGCCGAACGTTTCGGCCGTCGTCGATGATGCCATCAAGAACGCCACCATGGTGATCATTCCGGCGCGGCCAGGCGTGTTCGACGTCAACGCTGTGCAGGAAACGATTCAGACCTGCCGCTCGGCGCGCAAGCCCTATGCGGTCGTGATCAACGGCGCGCCCGCGCAACGGGACGGTGTCGAAAGCCGCATTGTTACGATCGCGCGCGAAGCACTGACAAAATTCCGCGCGCCGGTGTGGAGTGGACAGATCACCAACCGCGCCGATCTGTTGATGGCGCTCGGCCAAGGCGAAGGCGTCCGCGAATATTATGCGGAAGGCCGCGCGGCAGCCGAAATCGGCCGGCTATGGGCCGCGATTGAACGCTCGATCAAGGCGATCCGCGGCACGGCGTCGGCCAGCGGCGCGATGCACAAGCAGGCGGCGTAACAACGCCGCAAGCTTTGGACTGACAAAGAACGCGCGGGCTCCGCGCGTTTTTTAGTGTGCTCGTGTCACGCGACCATCAGCATGTAGAACACGATGATCGGCGACAAGCTCAGGATCACCGACCAGATGCCGACGGCCCAAAGGATATCCTCGATGGTAAAGCCTCGTTGTTCGGCAATTGTATTATCTTCGCTCTTCACAACGCACCCGCATTTCCAGTTATTGCGGGGATATTGATACGCAACCGTCTTTAAAAACCCGGTCGCAATTTCGCTCGCATTTGACCACAAGTGCTACCACGGATTAACCACGGTGGCGCTCGAGACAACTCAGCTCATCAGCAGGCGATAGGTCATGATTGGCGCGAAGCCGATCAGCATCGCCCACAGCGCGAATGACGACACCAGCAGAACATCGTGCATTCGCTGGGCGTATTCGCCGCGCGGATATTTGGAATCGAGATTGGTTTGCGTGTTCATTGGTCTTCCCTTCCCATAAGGGACATCAATGAGCCAAAAATTATAAAGTCGGGCTCGCGGCTTCACTCGACTTTGAAGCTTTGCAGTCACCGCTCGTTAACCAGGACGTACTGATTGACGGTCTTGCGGCGAACGGGACCTTTCCCTTCACCTCTCCGCGGGGAGAGGTGAACGAGCGGCAATCTGCTCGCGAGATCGCCGCGCGATCTCCCGATCAAGCCGGGCCGCCAGTTCCGTGCTCACCGCCACCATCGGCAGGCGCACCTCGGCGCTGTCGATCAGTCCGGTCCGCGCCAGCCAGTACTTTGCCGGCGCCGGGCTCGGCTCGGCGAACAATAGACGCGTGAGCTCGTGGATGGCTTCCCAGGAGGCGAGCGCCGCATCGCGATTGCCTTGCTTCAGCAAGGTCCGCACGGATGCAAAGGTTTCGGTCTCGAGATGCGCCGACAACAGAATGGCGCCGTCGGCACCATCGGTGAGCGCGTCGTAATATTGCGCGTCCTCTCCGGTCAGCACGCGAAATCCGGATGGCCGGGCGGCCAGGAAATCGACCGATTGCGCGCGATCGGCGCAGCAATCCTTCATGCCCACAATGTTGGGATGTTCGGCAAGCCGCAGCAGCGTCTCGTTGGTGAGATTGACGGCGGTCCGGTACGGGATGTTGTAGAGCACGATCGGCCACGAGGCGTGATCGGCGAGAACAGTGAAATGCTGCAGCAGGCCGCGCTGCGACGGCCTCGTGTAGTGAGGGCTCGCGATAAGATAGCCGTCAATCGGCCAGGCGGCCGTCTCATCCAGTGTATCAATCATCTTTGCGGTCGAGGCGCCCGAGAGACCGAGACAGATTGGCAGGTAGCGCTTGCTGTCCGAGATCTCGCCGCGCACCAGCGCCACCAGCCGCTCCAACTCAGTGATCTCGAGCGCCATGCCTTCGCCTGAGGTTGCGGCGAGGATCAATCCGTCGACCGGGCCGCTCGCATAGTGCCTGATGAGCCGGCGCAGACTGGGCTCGTCGAGTTCGCCACAGCGAAACGGCGTGACAAGAGGCAGCCAGAGGCCCTGCAGTTGGTTTCGTAGGTCCGTCATTGTCCATCTCCTCAGGAGCGTAAGCCGGAGACGGGGCCAATAAAAAAACCCCGTCCAGGCGGCGGGGTTTTCCGGATCGTATTGGCGAGAAGTCTATCGCGCGCGTCGATCGCAGGTCCCCCGATGGGGACCTTTTTTCGAAGACAAAGCTGCGCACAAATTCGTGATCATGTGGCGATGATGATGGGACGAGCCGAGGTTGTCAATGCGCGCGGCATTTGCGCTCCTCATAATGATGATAAGGAGCGGGGCGCTCCTCGCGCTACTCCTGAAGATGGGCTGCAACAATCGTCATACTTCGAGGCTTGCTGAGTCGGCGGCCACCGACCAGCGCACTCGAACCTTATGATGAAGATTTTCAGAAAAAAAGCCGGGCTCAAAAGAGCCCGGCTTAAGGTATTGGCCACGTGAGGCCGACACAATCACCTTCCAAGAGGGATTACTGAACTTCCGCGCCACTGGAGGAGGGGGGATATATGCGCGACGCGAACGCTCAGCGTACGAACACTATGATCCCCATCGGCGCCACGCATCAACCGTCCGAGCCGCATGTCAGTCATGCGGAGACCGGGGGTTATAAAAGCCGCTGATTATGAGGGCCAGCGCTGCGCCTTGCTCACCACGAAATCGCGAAACACCTGCACTCGCGCAACCGTCTTCAACTCTTCGGGGTAGACGAAATAGGTGTCGAGCGCGATCGAGTCAGACTCGCCGAACAATTGCACCAGGCGGGTGTTCTCTTCGACCAGATAGTCCGGGAGCGCGGCGATGCCGAGCCCCTGCTGGCAGGCGCGCACGAGCCCCAGAATGTTGTTGACCTTGAAGTATGGTTCGCGCGGACCGGAGCCGTTACGGCCGGCATCAATCAACCAGCTGCGGTTCTGCAGATGCGGCGGCACCTGGGAATCGCCGAGCATGATGATGCGGTGCGAGTCGAGGTCGTCGAGCGTGCGCGGCGTGCCAAAGCGCTTGATGTATTCCGGCGAGCAATAAGCATGGAAGCCGATCGAGAATAGCTTGCGCTGGATCAGGTCCGGCTGGGTCGGCTTGCGGGTACGGATCGCAACATCGGCCTCGCGCATCGACAGATCGAGATCCTCGTCGGTCACGATCAGCGAAATGCGGATGTCCGGATAGAGCGCGGTGAATTCGTCGAGCCGCGGAATCAGCCAGTTGATGCCGAGCGCCGGCGGCGTCGTGATCTTGAGGTCGCCGCTCGGCCGCTCGCGGCTGTCGGTGAGCTTGGCGCGCGCTGCCTGCAGCTGCATGAACACGTCATGCGCGGTGCGGAACAGCAGGTCGCCCTGTTCGGTGAGGATGAGGCCGCGGGCGTGGCGATGGAATAGCGAGACCGAGAGTTCCTGCTCCAGCGCGCTCACCTGGCGCGACACCGCCGACTGCGAGAGACCAAGCTGCTCGCCGGCATGCGTGAAGCTTCCCGCTTCCGCCGCTGCGTGAAATACCTTCAGCTTGTCCCAATCCATATCCGTAAATCCATCGCGATTTCGTGCCATGACTATTCTGCCGCCGCGCGATCGCTGGCGCGCAATGCGAGGAAGCGTTCGGCCTCGAGCGCTGCCATGCAGCCGAGGCCGGCGGCGGTGACCGCCTGCCGGTAGGTTTCATCCGCCACGTCACCGGCGGCGAACAGGCCGGGCACCGAGGTCGCCGTCGAGTTCGGTGCCACCTCGACATAGCCGGAGGGTTTCAACTTGATCTGGCCTTTGACGAGTTCGGTCGCGGGCGCGTGACCGATCGCGATAAAGACGCCGTCGGCCGGCACTTGCTTGAGCGCGCCGGTCTTCACGTTCCTTAAGCGTACATGGGTGACCTTGCTCGGGTCTTCGGTGCCGCAGATTTCGTCGATGGCGCTGTCCCACACCACCTTGATCTTGGGATTCTTGAACAGGCGGTCCTGCAGGATGCGCTCGGCGCGGAAATGATCGCGGCGATGCACGATGGTCACCTCGGAAGCAAATTTGGTGAGAAACAGCGCTTCCTCGACCGCGGTGTTGCCGCCGCCGACCACCACGACTTCCTTGCCGCGATAGAAGAAGCCGTCGCAGGTCGCGCAGGCCGATACGCCAAACCCCTTGAACTTTTCTTCCGACGGAATCCCGAGCCAGCGCGCCTGCGCGCCGGTGGCGAGCACGACGGTCTCGGCGAGATACACATCGCCAGAATCGCAGGTCAGGCGGAACGGGCGCTGCGAGAGATCAAGCTTGGTGACGAGATCGGTCACGAGCCTGGTGCCGACATGCGCGGCCTGCTTCTCCATCTGCTCCATCAGCCAGGGGCCTTGGATCACGTCGGCGAAGCCTGGATAGTTCTCTACGTCGGTGGTGATGGTGAGTTGTCCGCCGGGTTGAATGCCCTGGATCAATACCGGCTCAAGCATCGCCCGTGCCGCGTAGATCGCTGCGGTGTAACCGGCGGGACCGGAACCGATAATGACGACCTTGGCATGGATAGGGGCGGGCATCGGCAGATCCCTCTCTTTGGAGGATTTTGGTCGGGACTTGTGCGGGAAGCGCCTGGAAACGCATCGCAGCGGCGCTAAAAGTGTCAAATCCAAGTCTATGATATCTGGTGAGCTATGCAAGAATTGCAATCCAAATCAGCAAATTTTCCCCGGGACTGCGGTATATGGGGCAACATACGCGCAATAAAATTGCGCATGGAGCGGCGGCTGCGCTAAGAGAGTTGCCGTCGGAAAATGCCAAGCACTCTAAGCCCTTTAGGGAACCGGGACCGCGCGTGTCGAAGAATCTTGACGAGATCGACCTCAAAATTCTTGCCGAAATCCAGGCCGACGGCCGGATCACCAACGTCGAACTGGCCAAGCGCGTCGGCATTTCGCCGCCGCCCTGTCTGCGCCGGGTGAGGACGCTGGAGGAAGAAGGTTACATCCAGGGCTATCGTGGTCTGTTGGATCCGCGCCGGCTCGGCTTCGACGTCACGGTGTTCGCCTCGGTGCATCTGTCGAGCCAAGCCGATGCCGACTTGCGCGCGTTTGAGGAATTTGTGCGCGCCGAGCCGCTGGTGCGGGAATGCTGGATGCTTTCGGGCGAGGTGGATTTCATCCTCAAATGCGTAGCGCCCGACATGGCGACGTTCCAGGATTTCGTCACGCATCTGACCGCCGCACCGCACGTGCGCAATGTCCGGACGTCACTCGTGTTGCACAACTCGAAATACGAGGCCGCGGTGCCGCTGGATTTGAAAGCAGCCGGCTAGCGGTCATTCCGGGGCGCGCGAAGCGCGATCTCCGATGTGGAATCGCACATCGGAGAATCTCGTTCCGGGTCTGCGCCAGAGGCGCATCCCGGAATGTCGTGTTTGTGCGAGTTACTCCCTCTTCACCCCTTCTTCCGCATCTCATCGACGCTGATCGGTCCGCCGCCTGACGTCGCCAGATAGAGACAGGCGAAGCAGAACAGGATCGCTGGGGTGCCGGCATTGTTGAGCGGCAGGAACACTGGTTCGGCGGGATTTTTGAACATGTGCCCGATGAAATAAGCAACCGCCATTTCACCCGACAGGATGAATGCGGAGATACGCGTGAACAGGCCGATCATCAGCAATGCGCCGAGCACCAACTCGATCGCGCCGGCCGTCATGATCAGCGGGGGCGGGTTGGCGAAATACGGCAGTGCGGGAAATTTGAGTATTTTCGCGACGCCGTACTGAAACAGCAATAGCCCGGTGATGAACCGAAACAGGCTGAGCGCCGTCGGCTGCCACTTTGAGAACATTTGGTCCATGTCATTATCCCCTGTTTGACACGCTGGAGTTTAGCATCGCTGCGCTACACGGTGTTGGTCACCGGTGTGTTTTCAACACCCCTGAAATTGAATCATTCCCATTCGCGAACAATCGTCGGCGTTGCAGCGCAACAAGTCCGGCTGCGAGACACGGGCATTCCCCAACGTCGAGTCGTTTAGTTATAATCTATAATCATTCAGCATTTCGCCTGTTCGGCCGCATCTTTCCACTCACAATGCTGTCAGCGCCGTGTGACCGGCTGCGCCGCGAAGTCGCGAGCACAAAAAAAGCCGCGTGCAAGACGCGGCTCTTTTTAGGGGCTGAATAGAAATAATCTATCGCCACTCGACCTTGGTGATCTCATAGGCCTTGGCGCCACCGGGCGCCATCACTTCCACGGTCGTGCCCTTTTTCTTGCCGATCAGGGCCCGTGCCAAAGGCGAGGTGATGGAGATGCGGCCCTTCTTGGCGTCCGCCTCCGGCTCACCGACGATCTGCCATACCGCTTTCTTTTCGGTGTCCTCGTCGATGAGCGTGACCGTGGCGCCGAACTTGACGGTGTCGCCGGAGAGTTTTGAAATGTCGATGATGTCGGCGCGCGCGAGCTTGTCTTCCAGCTCGGCGATGCGGCCTTCATTGTGGGACTGCTCTTCCTTGGCGGCGTGATATTCCGCGTTCTCGGAGAGGTCGCCATGCGAGCGCGCTTCCGCGATATGCTCGATGATGCGCGGACGCTCCACCGATTGGCGCTTCTTCAACTCATGCTCAAGAGCCGCATATCCGACGGCAGTCATCGGAACCTTTTCCATCATCTCTCTTGTCCTTCAATCGTGCGGGCCGTCGCGGCGCACACGAGACGCTTTTAGATCAGTCGAATTCGGCCATTGTGGCTCAACCCCAACCCGCCCGCCTATAATTTTCGGCCCCGTTAAGGGCCGATACAACATCCAAACGAGCGGTGGGTTCCAGCCATACTGGCTTTGTTGCCAATCATTTAGCGGGCATTTGCGCCCGGCCAACGATCAGTTTTCGGAAAAATAGCTCTGCAGGGTGCGAACCTCAAGGTCTCCGCCCAGATAGGCGCGGATGCCCTGTGCGGCCGCCACGGCACCTGAAAGAGTGGTGTAATATGGCACTTTATGCAAGAGGGCAGCGCGCCGCAACGAGCGGCTGTCGGCCAGCGCCTGCGGTCCTTCCGTGGTGTTGAAAACGAGCTGGATATCACCGTTGATGATGGCGTCCACGATATGCGGCCGGCCCTCCAGCACCTTGTTTACTTTTTCGGTCGGCACACCCCTGTCGGTGAGGAAGCGCTGGGTGCCGGAAGTGGCCATCACCTTGAAGCCCAGCGAATGCAACAGCCGCACGGCATCCGCTATGCGGGTCTTGTCGGTCTCGCGCACCGAGACGAACACCGTGCCTTTGCTCGGCACCCGGGTGCCGCCGCCGAGCTGACTCTTGGCAAAGGCGACTTCGAACGAGCGATCGATCCCCATCACTTCGCCGGTCGATCGCATCTCCGGCCCCAGCACGGTGTCGACGCCGGGGAAGCGCGCGAACGGGAATACCGATTCCTTGACGCCGACATGGCCGAGCTTGCGCTTCTTCAGATCGAATTTCGACAGTTTTTCGCCGGCCATGATCCGCGCTGCGATCTTCGCCACCGGCGTGCCGATCACCTTGGCGACGAACGGCACCGTCCGCGACGCCCGCGGATTGACCTCGAGCACATAGATCTCGCCGTCCTTGATGGCGTATTGCACGTTCATCAAGCCCACCACGTCGAGGCCGAGCGCGAGTTCGCGGGTCTGTCGCTCCAGCTCGGCAATCATCGCCGCGTCGATCGAATGCGGCGGCAGCGAACAGGCGGAGTCGCCGGAGTGGATGCCGGCTTCCTCGATATGCTCCATGATGCCGACGATGAAGGTGTCGTTGCCGTCACACAGGCAATCGACGTCGATCTCGATGGCGTCGGACAGATAGCGGTCGAACAGCAGCGGGTTTTTGCCGAGCACGGTGTTGATCTGCCCGGTCTTGTCGTTCGGATAGCGCGCCTTGACGTCGGCCGGCACCAGCTCCGGCAACGTGCCGAGCAGGTAGTCGTTGAGCTGGTTTTCCTCGCGGATGATCTGCATCGCGCGGCCGCCAAGTACGTAGGACGGGCGCACCACCAGCGGCAGTCCGAGATCGGCGGCCACCAGTCGCGCCTGCTCCACCGAATAGGCGATGCCGTTTTTCGGCAGCTTCAGGTGTAATTTG
>JBJMTR010000069.1:0-11883 GCA_045811565.1 Bradyrhizobium sp. | reverse complement strand
GGGCGGCCGCCGACCGCTCGATCAAGCTGACCTTCTTTTCCGCGCTGACGCTGGAAAAACCGAAGCCCGAAAATCTGATCGAGCGGCGCTTCATCGGTCCGGTGATCGACCGCCTGTTCGGCGGCTATCCCGATCTGACTTACGCCGGCGCGCTGCATGCCGGCGCCCTGCCGCCGAACATCAAGGTCATCGAGTTCTTCTTCCTGGCGGGCCGCTGGCTGCACGTTCCGTTCGCGCAGCAATATTACATTTCCGCAAACTACACGCACGCGGCGTCCTATATCCTGGCGCGCGGGCTCAACGTCGTCACCCAGCTTGTGGCCAAGCGCGTTGCCGACGGCGTTGCGCGCTATAGCCTGAGCTGCAACACCGATACCACGGTGGATATTTTGCGCGCCCGCAAGCAAGGCCGCGCCTCGTTCAAGCTGATCGGACAGGTCAATTCCGAGCTGCCGTTCATGCCTGGAATGGGCGACCTGCCGGCGGATGAATTTTCCGCGGTGCTCGACAGTCCCGAGACCGACTTTCCGTTGTTCGCTCCGCCGTCCGAGCCGATCAGCGACACCAAATATGCCATCGGGCTACATGCCGCGGGTCTCGTGCGGGACGGCGGTACGCTGCAGATCGGCATCGGGCAGGTCGGCAACCCTGGCGCAGGGGCTGATCGTTCGCCACCGCGACACCGCGCAATTCAATGCGATCATGACGCCGCTCATGCGGGGAACGGAACAGCTGTCGACGATCGAGACCGGCCGCTTCGAAAAGGGTCTCTATGGCCTCAGCGAGATGCTCTTCGAGACTTTCCTGGGCTTGATCGAGGCCGGCATTCTCAGGCGCGAAGTCGACGGCGTGATGCTGCACGGCGCATTTTTTCTCGGTCCCAGTTCTCGGCCTGTGCTTTCCTCCCTTACCTGTTCTTATTCACCGGCTTGCGCTTTTCGATAAATGCCGCCATGCCTTCGGCGCGATCTTCGAGCGCGAACGTCGCGTGAAACAAATTGCGCTCGACGTTGATGCCTTCCGAGAGCGGCGTCTCGAAGGCGCGGTTGATGGCTTCCTTGGCCATCGCGGCGGCGGGTCGCGACATCGACGCGATCTTGTCCGCCGCCGATAGCGCCTCTTCCATCAGCTTGTGCGCCGGCACGACGCGACTGACCAGGCCCGAGCGCTCGGCCTCCGCGGCATCCATCATCCGTCCGGTGAGGCACAAATCCATCGCCTTGGACTTGCCGACCGCGCGGGTCAGCCGCTGCGTTCCGCCGATGCCGGGGATGGTGCCGAGCGTGATTTCCGGCTGGCCGAATTTCGCGGTGTCGGCGGCGATGATGATGTCGCACATCATCGCCAGTTCGCAGCCGCCGCCGAGCGCATAGCCGGCCACCGCCGCGATCGTCGGCTTCCGGCACTTGGCGAGGCGGTCGCCGCCGATCGCGGCAAAATCGCTTGCAAACATGTCGATGAAGCTTTTCGGCTGCATCTCCTTGATATCGGCGCCCGCGGCAAAAGCCTTTTCGCTGCCGGTAATAAGGATGCATCCGATGCCGTCGTCGGCCTCGAGGTCATCGACGGCGGCGGCGATCTCGCGAAACACGCCGAACGACAGCGCGTTGAGCATTTTCGGACGGTTCAGCCTGATAATGCCGACCGCGCCCTTACTCTCGACAATGATGTTTTCGAACGTCGCCATGATCCACCCCGCTACCTGATTTAGCGGGCAATGTGCCCGCTGCCGGGATGGGCTTCAAGTGGGTGGTAAGTTGAGGTGCCCCGAGGCGACGTCGCGCCCCGGGGGTCAAGGATCTAGGCCATGAACATGCGTGCGGCGGAGGCCACTGTCAGCAGCGCGCCGAAGGCGATGAAGATCTTTCCGATCAGCGAGGTCTGATCCCAGGTAGAGCTTTCGTTGCTGTTCGCCAGGACGGGCGCCGCGGTGGCCGCCCTGACAGGGGCCACTGCCACTGTCTGCGCCTGCGCAGCCATCTGCGTCGCTGGCTGGCCCGGATTCTGCTGCAGCGCGCGATCGACCTCGTTGAGCTGATCGGAGGCGACCAGCTGGTTGTCAGTCGCAGGTTGCGAGTCGGCCGGCTTGTCGGGCGCGGTCAGCAGCGTGTTGGCCTTCGCGCTCATCGCGTTGGCCTTGTCGGCTGGCCTGTCTGAGGTGAGTTGGGCGTTGGCGTTGGCGACCGAGGCCGGGATTGCGGATGGTCTGCCGCCGGCGGCGTCAGCGACATCGCTGTCTTCAGTTTTCTTGATCTCGGAGGATTTTGACGCAGCCTTGCCCGACTTGGGATGCGCGGATCGTTTGGAGTGCCGCGAACTCGGTTTTGTGGAGGTACCCGCCGTCGCATTGTCCGGATTCGATGTCGCTGCGGTACTCTCGGCACCTGCTGCCGCTACCGGCGACGGCCCCGCAAAACATACGAAGAGCCCTGTGGCTAATATCAACGCCGAGCGCCCGCTGGCTCTGATCATCATGTGGCGAACTCCCCGTTTGCCTGTCCCCGAAGGCGAAATGATCCCGCCCCGTGACCACAGCGGGGCAAAAAAAGGGAATCTTCGGGCTATAGCGGGCGAAAGCAGGGCAATCACCGTGGCCGCGAGGCGAGATCGCCGCGCTGTTTTTGCTGGCTTTTCCTGCGTAGAGTTCTGGCGCGGAAGCCGGCGAGTGCGGGCCGGGATAATCGATGTTATGAGCCTCGCGGGGTTGAGAAGCTTGCATCTCGATTCCCGAACGGAAAGCTCGATCGGCGTTCGGGGACATCTTGATCGCGGAATCACGACTTCGTGATCGGAGCCTTGAGGCGTAACAAATTGAAAGATCGACCGAATTGGAGTGTGGGAGCGCACGTGCGCGAACGCGAGGACGAATGGACCGGCCTGATGCGGTTGGCCCTTTCAGGCGACGGTGCGGCGTATCATCGCCTGCTCAAGGCCGTCACGCCGGTCTTGCGAGCTGCGGCGCGGCGCGGTCTGGCGCGGGCGGGGCAGCCGGTCGATCAATCCGAGGACATCGTGCAAGACATTCTGCTGGCGGTGCATCTGAAGCGGCATACTTGGGATGCCAGCGCCCCGTTTGCGCCGTGGCTGTTTGCGATCGCCCGCAACAAGCTGATCGATGCGCTGCGCCGCCGGGGAAGACGGATTTTCGTCAATATCGACGATTTCGCCGAGGCGCTGCCGGGTGAGCCGGCCACGGAGACGGCTTCGCCGGGCGAGGTCGCGGCCCATCTGCAATCATTGCCGCCGCGGCAGCGCGAGGTCCTGCAGTCGATTGCAGTGGACAGCACCTCGATCAAAGATACGGCGACGAAATTTTCGATGAGCGAAGGCGCGGTGCGGGTGGCGCTGCATCGCGGGCTCGCCAGCCTGACGGCGAAGCTGCGGGAATGATGACCAATGGATACCGACCAGCTGATTAGAACCCTTGCCGCCGACAACGCGCATCGCGCGCGTCCGGTTGGTTTTGTGCTGATGCTGGCGCTGCTCGCCGCGGCGCCGGTCTCCTTGCTGATGTTCTTCACCGAACTCGGCGTCCGGGCCGACGCGATGACCGCGATGCACAATCCGTTCTTCGATCTGAAGTTCGCGGTGACGCTGGCGTTGGCGATCGCCGCGACTGCAGTCAGCCTGCACTTGTCACGGCCCGATGCGTCGCTGCGTGGCTTTGGATGGTGGCTATTGATTCCAGCTGGGCTTCTTGTCGCCGGGATCAGCGGTGAGATGATGATGCCGCAGCGGGTACCGATGATGACGCGGCTGGTCGGCAACAATTCGCGGGTCTGCATGACGGCCATTCCGTTGTTGTCATTGCCGCTGCTTGCGGGCGCGCTGATCGGCTTGCGTCACGGTGCGCCGGCGCGGCCTGCGGTCGCCGGCGCAATTGCCGGGCTGTTGTCGGCAGGACTGGCCGCGACGCTTTACGCGTCGCATTGCACGGACGATTCACCGCTGTTTGTGGCGACCTGGTACACGCTCGCGACCGCCTTGGTCACAGCGATCGGCGCGCTGGCGGGATCGAAGCTGCTGAAATTCTAGTTACACCGCAGGCGCGGTCTGCTGCATGCGGTGGAAGCGCAGCACCTGTTGGGCAGTCGCTGGCCGCAACCGTTCGTAGGTGTCCTTGCATGCCTGCAGGTCGGTCGGCCCGCTGCCGGACAATTCGTCGTGCATGTTGATGATCAATTTTACGGTCGACCACGACAGCGCCGCGACCTTTGCCAGAATCATCACGCCTTCGGCGCAGGTTTCTATCATCATGTTCTCGGCGACCGATACCGGCACGTTCGCAAGCGCTGCGATCGACGCATTGGTTTCATCGAACTTGCCGGCCTCGGCAAACGACGCCACCTGGAATTCGTCGAGCCGCCCGTCCTCGTATAGCGACTTGACGAGCGCTTGCGCGATCGCCGTCTCGGGAGTGACAGCGGAGGGTGCGGCGTGGGCGCGCCGGGTCGCCTCCCGCACGGCAGTCGGCACATCCCTGGCCTGCTGCGGGTTGGCGGCCTCCAGCCGTTGCCGCACCGTATCCGACGCCTTCGCCAGCAGTTTCAGGTAGAGATGCCGTGGAATGGTCGGACGCAGCCCGATGCACGTCGCGAGATTGTCGTCGCCTTCTGCGCGGTTGACCAGGCGGGTGAAGCCGCGCTCGGTGAATTCGGCGCCGGGATTGTTGACGGTGCTCTGGAGCACTTCATCGTTGCCGCGCAGCACCAGCACGTCGGTCACCGCGCCGCTCAACGTCTTGCGCGTCGAAATCGCCATCAGGTGCGCCTGGCTCTTGCTGCGCGCATTTTCGATCAACGTGTCATCGTCGAGCCGCGCCGATTGTGCCAGTACCGGTCCCGCCACCTCGATCAAGTCGTCAAATGCCAGCGCCCGGATGGTATGCGGCGGGGCGATGTCGATCGGGGCGAGGCGGTTGGCGAGCAGCGCCCTGGCGGAGGTTTCGATGTGTTCGATCAGGCACTGGAAGACGTCGTCGAACAGGCCGATCTGTTCGTCCGAATAGTCGACCGCCCCGTTGAGGAAGAGGTCGGTCACCCGGCGCAGCGTCTCGACCCGGCGTGCCACGGTTCCGTGCGCGAGCGTTGCCTGCAGCTCGTCGAGCAAATTTTCGGGGGCGGTCGCGGACTTCGGACTCATGACTCTATCCTGGAGTAATCGATATCGGTACGGCGACGGTTTCTCCGGCACCAGAAGTTGAAATGTGCTGGTCAGGCGCTGGCGATGCGATTGCGTCCCCGTGTCTTGGCTGCGTAGAGCGCGCGGTCGGCGCGCGCGAGGAGTGTATCCGGACCTTCATTAGCTCTCAGCGTCGCGACGCCTGCGGAAATCGTCACCCTCATGCCCGGCGAGAACGCGCTCCAGTCGAGCCCGGCGATGATCGTGCGCAACCGGTCGAGGGCCCGCATGGCACTGTCTTCGGCCAGTTCCGGGAGCACCAGCAAAAATTCCTCGCCGCCGTAGCGGCCGAAGCCGTCGATGCTGCGGATGTTTGCGAACATGGTGATGGCGAAGGTTCTGAGCACTTCGTCGCCGGTCGGATGACCGTGGGCGTCGTTGATGCGCTTGAACAAGTCGAGGTCGATCAACGCGATCGAGCAGGGCGCGCCGCTGCGGACGGCGCGGGCGATCTCCTCATCCAGCATCCGCATGATGCAACGGCGGTTGAACGAGCCGGTCAGCTCGTCGAGTTCGGCGAGCTCTTCGATTCGCTTGTAGGCTGCTTTGAGCTCAAGACTGCGCCGGTACAGCGTTTTTCGAAGCGTGCTGCCGTATAGTCCAACAAATGCACATTGTCCGATCGTCAGGACAAAGCAAAGCATCGCGGCGAGGCGCTCGACACCCGTGGCAACCGGAATGCCAACAGAAAGATCGGTGAGCAGAAAAACAGGAACCATGCCCGTTGTCGCGAGAGTCCAGGCAATTGTCGCTTGCCGCGAGGTCATGCGTAGCGCGCCGACTCCGAAGATCAGGAAAAGAACGCTGATAAAAGCAAATCCGATCTTGGGCGCCGCCAGCAGGAAGCCCAGCTGGATCGCGACATGGCCAGCGATCTGAGCCAACGTCAGATAGTGGTCCTCGAACCGATCGTTGAAGTTGGTTTCGGATAACACGACGAAGAATCCGATCAGCGTAAGGCCAGACAGCCAATAAGCAGACGGAATGATGATCGAGATCGTGCCGGCATACGCGTAGATCAGCAGAACGAGCGAGCCGAGCGAGTAGCTGGCCACCTGCACGATGAGCATCTGACGGCGCTGACCGATGCGGCGCGCCAGCAAAGCAGATGAAAACGCGGCGGACGCCCGCGGCTGATCCGCGCTGTACAGTTCGCTCGTAACTGGATTCGGAAAGGAGGACGCAGTCGTGTCCATGATATCGCCGTTGGTGGGAGCTCCTCAAAAATCTAAGTGGGAAAGCCTTTAGGTTTGGTATCTTTTGGAGCCGAATCCGGTTCTTTAGAACCCGGGCTTCGCGTTGTTTCGCAAGGGAAATCCGCGGCGTCCGGAGCTTCCGGACCATGGGCTGAGCGGATGGACCGGCCGAACGTCGGCAAGGGGTGCTTTGGTGTTTACCAAGCCCTTGGTAAGATCGCACCGGCGGCGCGATTCCAGCAGAAAGAACTTCCATACTATGATACCGGCCCTGAGGTTTCGCGCAGTGTCACCAGTCCAAAGTCTGCCCGATCATGTTTTGTGGCCTGGTTCACACATGCGTTCGGCACATTGCGGTAATGTGAAGAATCTTGCCTCGCGCATCGAACCGTCAGCCGCCCCCACCCGACTTACCTTGCGAGACGGCCATTGAGTGCGACACAGGCGGCTTCAGACCAGGTTCTGATCGCTCGGATCGCCCAAGGCGACCGCCTCGCCATGCAGGTGCTTTACCGAAGGCACCATGTCAGGGTGTTCCGTTTCGGTCTCCGGTTGGTGCGGGACGAACAGGTTGCGGAAGACCTCATCAGCGAGGTTTTTCTCGATGTATGGCGCCAGGCTGGCAAATTCGAAGGCCGATCCGCCGTTTCAACCTGGTTGCTGGCAATTACCCGGTTCAAGGCGCTGTCTGCGCTGCGGCGCCGGAAGGACGTCGGCCTGGACGAGGAGGCCGCGAACGCGATTGAGGACACGTCCGACGATCCGGAAGTGGCGGTACAGAAGAAGGATACCAGTGACGCGTTGCGCAAGTGCCTGACCGGCCTTTCGCTGGAACATCGGGAGATCGTCGATCTCGTCTACTACCACGAGAAATCCGTGGAAGAGGTGGCCGAAATCGTCGGTATTCCGGAGAACACTGTGAAGACGCGCCTGTTCTATGCGCGCAAGAACTTGGCCGAACTGCTGAAGGCAGCCGGCATTGAACGAGGTTGGCCATGATGGCAATGAGCAAAAAAGTGCTCGATCAAGAACCCAGCGAAATCGAAATGCTGTTGCCATGGCATGCGGCTGGCACTTTGAGCGCGCGCGATGCGCGCCGTGTCGATGAAGCGCTCGCTCGCGATCCCGAGCTTGCCAGGCAATACGCCGTGATCCGCGATGAATACGCCGAAACCATTCATCTCAACGAGAGCCTCGGTGGGCCGTCGGCGCGCGCCATGCAGAAGCTGTTCGCGGCGATTGACGAGGAGCCCGTCCGCAAGCCGCCGCTGTTGTCGACTTTCTCAGCGCGGATCTCGGAATTTTTCGCAAATCTGTCGCCGCGGACGCTGGCCTGGTCGGCAAGCCTCGGCGCCATTGTGTTGCTGTTGCAGGCTGGCGTGATCGGCGCGGTCTTGATGAAGAATCAAGGCGGTTCATTCCAGACGGCATCGCTGAGCGGCGAGGAGCGGGCGGCACCGATCACCCGCAGCCTGGGGGCAGCAAACCCGCCGCGCGCGCTGGTGCGGTTTACGCCTGATGCGCGCATCGCGGACATCACTGCGTTGCTCAACAACTACCAGGCTTCGATTATCGGCGGCGCCAAGGAAGGCATGTTCCGGCTGCAGTTCGGCAACAGCGCAAAGGACAAGGACGAAGTCGCGGCGCTGTTAAGGAAGCTGCAGAAGGAAAAGATCGTCAGCCTCGCGGTCGAGACGCCGTAAGGATACTCCGGCCGCAAGCAAAGCACCCCAGGGCAATAACGCTTCCGTGAGCGGAGCGATGAACGAAGCGGAGTCCTCAATGGCGGCGGGCCAAGTCCGCCGCAAACGACGGCGATCGCCCGCTGCGCAGTGGTTTCCGCGGCAAATTCGTCGACAAGCGCCGCGGAGCCGCCGTGAAAAAAGTCAAAAAAATCGCTGAACGTTTTGAACGTGGGCGAGGCTGTGACGACCAATATGTGTGGGAGCGGTAATCCCTCCCCATCGGCTATATCAGGCGCGAGCGCCCATCCACCCCAAGCGCCCATATGGCTTGACCCGTCCGGTTGTCCCCCCGGACGGGTCTTTTATTTTCGGTTGACATTCCGGTGAAAATCTCGGCGCATCGTCGCCGTGCTGGCGTGCGGAGCCTTCGTCATTCCGGCGCGGCGAAGCGCCGAACCCGGAATCCATAACCACGCCTGTCTGCTATGTCCCCCCGTACCGTCCGCTATCTCCAACTGACATCATCGATTTCGGAACGCCAAGAGGGTGCGTCCCGGAATGACCAAGACATCGCCGCCAGTGGGGGCCGGCCGAGGCCGGTGGAGAAGGCAAATAATCCCGTATTTGCGCGGTCTTCTGGTGGCGGGATCCGTCGGATATGCATCCCGCTAGACATTGTTGAAGTTTTCCACAGAATATCCCTGCCACATCAGACTGATTCGGTTCGGTTGCGTCTGCGTCCGTTCTCCTCCTTACGGGCATTTTGATGACACATCGATCCGAGTTGGCACGTGGCCGCGATATCGTCGCGCGCTGGTGCGATCTTGCCGAGCGGCGGCTGGAACACCTCAACGAACTATTCGAATCGGGGCGCTGGCGCCGCTACCACAGCGAAGTCGCGTTTCTCGAAAACATCAGAGAAGCCAAGGCCGCGGTCGATACCTGGCGCGATCTGTTGTCGCGCGAGGCCTCGCTGGACAATTCCGCGATCGACATGTCCTGGCTCGGCCGTGGGCGGTGGACACTGCCGGCTCTGCGGCTCGAGGTGCGCCCGGCGCGAACGCCTGCCGAACCGCTGCGGCCCGATGCTCCTGAAGCTACGGAAGTCCCGGTTGCTCTGGAGACCCAACTTGTCGCCTCCGATGCGGCGCCTTCCACGGCCGACATCCCGAGTTCAGAGCAGGCACCGCTGCCGGCGCCTGATCTCGCCGTGATGCAGAAACGCTATCCGCTGCTGCGCAGCACGCTGTAAGCCGCTAGGGCGCGATGTTCTTCGAATCGTCATCGCGCTCTATCTTTTTGTTTGAGCATGATCTCCGCGCAAACGCTTTGCGTTTGTCGCGAGGGAAGATCGGTGTCCACTTTTCCGGATCATGGTCTAGCGCCGCACGGCGTTAGTTCCGATTACCACCTGCGCGTAGCGCTGGGCGTCATCGACGGACAAATCGGCGGTGATCGCGCGTGCGTGATCGAGGCCAACCACGGCGCCGCGCGGGGTTTCCGAAATCACGTTGTTGTTGACCAGCGCGGTACCCGCGCCGGGCACTACCGACACGCCGACGCCGACCAAGGCATTGCGGATGACGTTGCCCGTGATGGCCACATCGCGCAGATATTTGCCCCAGCCGGCAACGATCCCGAACGACGGCGCATTCTCGATCACATTGCCGGTCACGGAAGAATCCGCCTCGACGTAGATGCCGACGCCGGCGTCATCGTCCGGCGCGGTGCTGATCCGCCGCTTCGCAACGAGGTTGCGGACGATGTTGCCCTGGACCACCGCGATGCGCCCGCCCTCATTGAAATTGCAGACGGAGACGCCGACCGCCGCGCCGTCGACGGTGTTGTTGGCAATCACCGCGCCTTCGAAGGAAAATTCAGAATAGAGCGCGACCTCGCGGACATTGGTGACACTGTTGCCTGATATCTGGATATTGGACGCCGAATTGCCGCGCACCGCGGAATAATCGCAGTTGCGGATGCGATTTCCCCGCACAATCACATTGCCGGCGCGGAAGGCGTTGATGGCGTTGCCGTATTGTCCGGACCCGCCGCGTCCGGCCTTGATGTCCTCGATGCGGTTATCCGCGACGAGCGTGCCATCATCGCCGATCGTGGTGCGCAGGATCTCGATGCCATTGTCGTTGGTGCCCGTAATCGTGTTGCGCGAGACGATCAGGCCTTGCGCGTCGAACGACACGACCGCCGTGGACGCGATATTGGAGAAGATGTTGTCGCTGATGGCGCCGGAGACTTGCTCCAGCCAGATGCCGTTGCCGCCGCTGCCGGTGATCTCGCAATCGGTGATGCGGATGTCGCGGCCGTCGAGGCAGTGGATGAGGCCACGCCGCGTCGGCAGCGGAATGTTGCCGCCGTCGAGCGTGACGCCGGACAGGCCGACACTGCCGGCTCCTTCGCCCTGCAACATCGAGGCGCCGCCATTGAAAACGAGCTTGGTCGCGCCGCGCACGCCGACCAATTGCGTGCCGTTTTGCAGGCGGAGCAGGCCGGTGCGGTAGATGCCCGGCGGGAGCGCCAGCGGCGCTTGCGCGCGTGCGGCTTCGTCGATCGCGCGCTGCAAGGCCCGAGTCTGGTCGTCCGGACTGCCGGGCCGAACGCCATATTGCGTGGCGTCTCGCCCAAGCGTCGACGTCAGTGGCGCCGCGCGGGCGACGTCGGGCGCCATGGCTAGCGCACCGGCAATACCGGCTGCGGATGTCCCAATGAGATGGCGGCGATTGACGTCCATGATCGCGTCTTCCTGCGGTTCGCCCGAGGAATGGAGTAACGCAAAAATGCGGCGACGCGCGGTGACAGTGGAGAAAGGGCGCTCTTTTGTTGCAGGTAGGGTTAACCTGACCAAGGTCTTGATGCTTTTGTCGATGCCCGGTGGAGGCCATAATGCTTGTTATCGAGCGTCGAATTCAATTCCGCCTTGGTATTATATCTTCTTTTTCTTTGCGCTGCTCGCGACCGGCTCGTTCGGCGCGCTATTGACGCGCCATGTTCGCTGGAAACCGAAAGCAAAGAAGGTCCCTTGATGATTTTTCGTTGTCTTCCCGCACCGCCTTCCTTGTCAGCCTCACCAACTCCAGCAGCATCGCTTCGCCGGCGTCGACCAGTCCTTCCAGCGTAACGTCACGCGGCGCGCCATTCCGCCGCGCAGTGCCGTCGCGCGCGAGCAGCGGGATGTGCACGAACGCCGCGAGGCGGGGACCGTTGTCGCCGGAAGTTGCCTCGATCGCGCGCCAGCTCAGATAATTGCAGAGATAACTTCCTGCGTCGCGCGAGGCCCGGACGTCGATGCCGGTACTCACGGCCGCGCGCAGCAGTTTGGCGGTATGCGGCCCGAACATCATGTCGTCGGCGCCATCGACGATCGAGCTCTTGCGGGCGCGGTTGCGATCGGCATCCGGAAACCGGGTGGTCACGGCGTTGCGGGCGCGGGTCTCGATCCGGACATGGCGGGTGCGGTCGGCAAGCCCGAACATCATCAGCGCCTGCGGGCGATGTGCCGCAATCAGCCGCGGGAGGTCGCGGTCGACGGTGGCGTAGGTGACGTGAAAGATGTGGCCCGATAGTTCGACGTCGCTGAATGCAGGGCGGCGCAGCCGGAGCAGCCGCGCCACCAGTGGCGGCGTCGGATTGTAGGGCGCACCGGGAAACGGACCGAAGCCGGTGATGAGGATACGAAGCTTTTCGCTCATCTCAGCATCTCCGCGATCTGTTCGGCCGCGACCGCCGGCGTAATGCGACCGTCGGCGACCTCGGCTTCCGTCTTCTTCACTTTGGCCCGGATCGCCGCGTCAGCGCGCAACCGC
>JBJMTR010000068.1:0-24741 GCA_045811565.1 Bradyrhizobium sp. | reverse complement strand
CTGAACGCCATCTCGGATAGCGACGCGGAGCTGACCGTGGAAGGCTCCATTCAGGGCCTCAATCTTAAGGAATTCTTTCTTCTGCTGTCCTTGACAGGCCTGGCCTATCGCCGCTGCGAACTGGTCCGCGTCAACGGCACGGAAATGGATGTCCAGTTCCTGAAGGGCAGGCACGCGAAAAAGCGGCCGGGCGCCGCGTCGAAGGACGGCGAATTGATTGGCGTCTGAAGCATGATCCGGACCCGCAGGGCCGCGTCAGCGCAAAATGGGCGGCTTCCTCGTTGCCGAGCCTTGTTTCTCGCAGGAGGCGGATTCGACTCGCCTGCGTTTCCAGGGATGGCGGCGCTACTTGTGCGTTACGCTATCGTCCCGTAGAACTACGGGTCCGTTCCGTATTGGGCGTCGGTCGAGGTCTTATACGGGGTGCGCGTCGGGCTTCATCATTGATGGGCGATGAGACATGGCTGAAATGGTCCCTTCCCGCGGGGAGATTTTTGTGGTCGATGACGATCCCGCGGTTCGCGACACGCTTTCGATGGTGCTATCGGCGGCGGGCTATCAGGTTATCTGCTTTGCGGACGGTGCGGCGCTGTTGTCGGTCGCACGATCCAGGACACCCGCCTGCATCCTGCTCGACGTGCATATCCCCGGCAAGTCCGGCCTCGACATCTTGAAGGAGCTTCACGGCGAGGATTATCCCGCGCCGATCTTCATGGTCTCCGGCCAGGGCGATATCGCCATGGCGGTCAGCGCCATCAAGAACGGCGCGCTGGACTTCATCGAAAAGCCGTTCCGGGGCAGCGAGATCGTAGCGAGACTCGACGAGGCGATTGGGGCCTATGTCCGCCGCCAGTCGGAGAACTCCGCGTCGCGGATCGCCGCGCTGCATTTTCCGGGCCGGGAACCGCTGACCCGGCGCGAGCGCGAGGTGCTGGAGCAATTCACGTCCGGCGCCTCCAACAAGGAAGCGGGACGTCATCTCGGCATCAGCCCGCGTACGATCGAGGATCACCGCGCCAACATCATGAAGAAGCTTGGGGCGAGGAATGCCGCCGATCTTGTTCGCATCGTGATGACGGCTTCCTCGTCGCGGCAGGCGTGAAGGCGGGTGACGGGCAAGAGAGTGTAGCGTATTTGGGCCGAATTATGGTCCAGCATTTCCGTGAGTCATGGTTCGAGACGCGCTGCTTCGCCGCCCTCCTCACCATGAGGCCTACAGCATGATGACTTTTCTTCGAATCGTCATCCCGATCTATCCTTTTGTTTGAGCATGATCTCCGCGCAAACGCTTCGCATTTGTCGCGAGGAAAAACCGGTATCCACTTTTCCGGATCGTGCTCTAGACCGACCTCATCCTGAGAGGCTGTGAATCTTTGGTGAGAGCGTAGCGGAGAGGAGCGCGCTCCTCACCATGAGGGTCTCAGACCTCATCCTGAGGAGCCACGCGCAAGCGTGGCGTCTCGAAGGATGAAGCCACGGAAAATGCTCTCGTGCGCAGATCGGCATCTTCCGTTTTTACGTAGGTTGGATCAATACCGCGTATCCGTGGCCTCGTGGTTCGAGACGCGCGGCTTCGCCGCGCTCCTCACCATGAGGGTTTCAGACCTCATCCTGAGGTGCGAGCGCAGCGAGCCTCGAAGGATGGAGCCGCCGCCATCACACTGGAAAATGCTCTCTACGCGACGAGCGCTTTCCGAATCATGATGGCCATGTCCGATTTGCGATAGGGTTTGGCGAGCAGGAGCACGCCTTCGTCGAGCCGGCCGTGATGGATGATCGCATTCTCGGTGTACCCCGAGGTAAACAGCACCTTCAGGCCGGGCCTGATCTTCAGGATTTGGTCGGCGAGCTGGCGGCCGTTGAGGCCGGGCATGATCACATCGGTGAAAAGCAAATCGAACGCATGACCGCCATTGACGATTTTTAGCGCTTCGGTCGCGTTTTCCGCGTCGAGCGTGACATAGCCGAGCGAATGCAGTTGCGTCAGCACGTAGTCTCGCACCAGCTTGTCGTCCTCGACGACCAGGATGGTTTCATTTCCTCCCTGGACCGGCGGCAGGAAGGCCGTGTCGGCCGCGAGCGACGCCCCGGTAGCCGGCGGCAGATACATCTTGACCGTAGTCCCGTGGCCTTCCTCGCTGTAGATCTTGATGTGACCGGATGACTGCTTGATGAAGCCGTAGACCATGCTCAAGCCGAGACCGGTGCCTTTGCCGGGCCCTTTTGACGTGAAGAACGGGTTAAACACCTTGTCGAGGATACCAGCCGGAATTCCGGTCCCGGTGTCGCTGACTCCAATCATTGCGTAATGGCCCGGCCGCACATCGCCGTGCAGCCTGACATAGTTTTCGTCGAGAATCACGGAACCCGTTTCGATGACGAGCTTGCCGCCATCGGGCATGGCGTCGCGGGCATTGAGCGCGAGATTGAGCAGCGCGGTGGCGAGCTGATTGGGATCGACGGTCGCCAGACATGCTTCGTCTTCAAATACCGATTCGATCTCGACATGCTCGCCCAGCGTTCGCTGCAAAAGCTTTGCGGTATCGACGATCAGCATATTGATGTCGGTCTCCCGCGGTTCGAGCGGCTGCTTGCGGGCGAATGCCAGCAGATGCTGGGTGAGATCGGCGCCGCGACTGGCGGCCTCATCGATCATCCGCGTGATGGCGGCGAGTTGGGGCTGGTCTTTCACGGCGTCCGCCAGGATTTCGATCGTGCCGGTGATGACGGTGATAATATTGTTGAAATCATGCGCGATGCCGCCGGTGAGCTGGCCGACGGCTTCCATCTTTTCGGCCTGCCTGATCCGCTCCTCGACGGCAATCTTGTCGGTGAGATCTCGCACGAACCCATTGAAGACAAAGCCGTCGCGCGTCTTCAGTGCGGTGACGCTCAACTCAGCGGTAAATTCCTTGCCGTCCCGCCGCCTGATCTGAACTTCGCGGCGTGGCTGCATGACCGGGGCCTCCCCGGAACGCAGAAAATTTTCCAGAGCTAACTGCAGCGGCCCCGGCCCATCGCGTCGGCCCATCAATTCGAAGACGTTTTTCCCAAGCGCCTCCTGGCGCGACCAACCGAACATGACTTCGGCTTGCGGATTCCAATACCGGATGGTGCCGCGCTGGTCGGTCTGAACGAAAGCGTCGGGCGCCGTGTTGATGATGCCGCGTGCCAGCTGTTCGCTCTCGCGCAACGTTTCCTGGACCTTTCGGCTTTCGGTCATGTCGCGACCGACGAGGAAGAACCGCTTGACCGGATCGGACCAGGCGCCGAGCCAGGACAGCCACACCGTATGCCCGTCCTTGTGGATGCAGCGCGTATCGGAAATCTTCATGTGTTGGCCGCGCCGTGCCGCGCGCATCTCCTCACGGCAACTTGCGAGATCGTCAGGGTGGATGAACGCCTCTCCGCTTTGGCCGATCATCTCCTCGGGCCGATACCCCAGGATCGTTTCACAGCTCGGGCTGATCTGAACCAGATGGCCCCGCGAATCCAGCACCAGGATCAGGTCCTGCGAGGTCTCGAAGATGCGCCGCCGCTCCTCCGCCTGTTGCCGCAATGCCTGTTGGGTGCGGTTTCGTTCGGTGATGTCGCGGGCGGTATTGGAGACGCCGATGATGGCGCCGGAAGCCGCCTCGATCGGCGCCATCGAGAACGAGATGTCGATTGGTGTGCCGTCCTTGCGCAGGCGCACGCTCTCGTTTTGGTCGATCCGTTCACCGCAGCCGACCCGGCGGATGAAGTCGTTCACCTCCGATAATCGGTCGGGCGGTGCGATCAGCGAAACGTGGCGGCCCACGGCCTCCGCCGCGGTGTATCCGAACAGTCGCTCGGCGGCCGGATTCCAGCCTGTGATCGTGCCGTCCAGCGACTCGGTGATGATGGCGTCGTTGGAGGATTCGACGGCGGCGCTGAACAGGCGTTCGCGGTGCGCATAATGATCGCGCGCAGCTTCGGTGCGGCGATGCTCGGCAACCTCGCGTTCGAGCGCCAGCGTTTTCTCGCTGGACTCCGCGACCATCCGCGCAAATGCGCGTGCCAGCACGCCGGTTTCGCCGCCCGCCTTGACGGGAATGGAGGCGGCCTTGCCTCGGCCGATGCTTTCCACGGCCGCGGTCAACTGAGCGATCGGCCGAGTTAGCGAGCTCGCAAGAAGCAGCGCCAGGGCAGCCGCGCACAGCACCGCGATGGATCCCACGAGCAAGGAGGTGTTTCGGATGCTTGCGGCCGGCGCCATAATGATGGCGTTGGGTATGGTTTCGATGACGGCAACCCATTCGGAGCCGGCCAGAATGGCGGGAGCAAGCGCTACGCCGCCCGGTCGTCCAGCTTGGTCGGGTACGATATCCGCAATGCCTTGCGCTGTCTCAGGCGATAACGCCAGATGCGGGAAGTCGGTTTTCCAATCGGTCGGATTGCCGAGCAGTGAACCGAATTCACGCGACCGATCGGGGTGGACGAGATAGTCGCCCCGCTTGTTGACGACGTATATCTTTTCACCCTGCCACGCGGACGAACGGATGCGATCGAAAGCCCGCCGCATGTCGACGTTGATCATGAAAATGCCGAATGGGTTGCCGTCAGCGGCGAAGACCGGCGTCGCCACGCGCAGCGTCGGCCTGTGTATCGTCTCGACAAGTCCGTTCTTGCGGCCCAGATCGAGCGGCGAGACGTATATTTCGTTGGGGCGCAGTCGAATCGTTTCCTGGAAATAGCTCCGATCGCCCCTTACCTGCAATTCTGATTCGGGGACGATCCGAACCGTTCCGTTCGGCCCCGAGCGATCGACGCGGACAATCTCGCGCGCATCGTTATGGAGGCCGATGATGCGAAGCACCGAATAAGCGGGTTTGGCTTCAAGTTCGGCCGACAGACGAGCAGCGATCCGTTCGCGCCAGGTGTTTTCGGATACCCCGTCGGCCGGATCGGTGCCTCCCGCCACACGTGCACGGATCAACCCGTGTAGCGCAGCCGCGGAACGAAAGCCCGTGACATCGCCCTTCGCCCCGGCCGCAAAGTATTCGAGGCCGGTGGCGGCCTGCCGCGCCTGCGTCTCGAGGCGATCGCGGGCGTGCAGCAGAAGCGCCTGCTCCACGTTGCGATAGCTCAGCCACCCGACCGCGGTTACCGCGACCGCAACCAGCGCAATCATCGCGATGGCAAGCCTGGTTGTCAGCGTCATGTTGGCTCTTGCGGCCTCTTTTCTGTTCGGGCACGCGAGGCGCCACCAGACTTCCTACTCGACCTGGCACGCGACTTGGCGGGATGGTCGATGCTATTGCGCATTAGGGGCTGGAAGCAACATTGCCGGCAGCCTGCCCCGCCGACGACCGGCGCCGTGCGGTTTCAAGGCAATTTGTAACCGCCGCCAGCAGGTCCGCCGGCTTGAAAGGTTTCTGCAGGCTGGTAACTGCCCCGAGTTTCAGGGCCATCGTCAGGAAGTCGGGGCCGGAATCCGACGGCATCGGTCGGCCGGAGATCACGACAATCGGAGTTAGCGGCTTTTGCTGAAGCACCAGCCGCATCGTCTCGAACCCGTCCATTCCCGGCATAAAAATGTCGAGAAGCAGCAGGTCAAAATCGCCGGCCTCGAACAGCGCCAATCCCTTGCGGCCGTCGCTGGCGGTCACAACGGTATGTCCGGCCCGCTCGAGCAGCAAGCGGATCGTCAGTTGCACCGCACTATCGTCGTCCACGATCAGGATTTTCGCCAAATTGGACTTCTCCGCGCGCAGGAGCATCAACGGCAGTCGCAGGTTCCCCGAAAATGCCTCCCGGTGCAACCAGTTCCTGCCGCAGACGTTCCGCGGAGGTTAAAGCGATGCCTCGCATTGTTTGTGGGGTCGTGCCCGGATGTCTCTGGAAGGCACTCCAGAAAGATGACCGTGCAAAAATATGCTACCGCGCTAATCCGCGCGAGCTCGCTGAGCGTGCCCGAGAGGTAGCCGCGCAGATGCTTCAGTGGTTGATCGGGTAACCGGCCGCTGGGCCGTTGACCGTGATCATCATTGGCCTGATCGTCGAGAACCTGAACTTCCGCACCGTCGAGCGCAACACTGTAGAGAAATGGGGTACCCAATCATGACCAGGAAGAAGACCCCCGCAGAGCTGCGCAGCGCACGCTGGTTTGCGCCCGACGATCTCCGCGCCTTCGGCCACCGCTCGCGGGCGATGCAGATGGGTTACGCGCCGGAGGAGTGGAAAGATCGCCCCGTCATCGCCATCCTCAACACCTGGTCGGATGCGCAGCCCTGCCACATGCACTTCAAGTCACGCGTCGACGACGTGAAACGCGGCATCCTGATGGCCGGCGGTTTTCCGATGGAGCTGCCGGCGCTGTCGCTGTCGGAATCGCTGTTGAAGCCGACCACCATGCTCTATCGCAACCTGCTGGCGATGGATGCCGAGGAACTGTTGCGCGGCCACCCCGTCGACGGCGTGGTGCTGATGGGCGGCTGCGACAAGACCACGCCGGCGCTCTTGCTCGGCGCCACCAGCGTGAATCTGCCCGCGATTTATCTGCCGGCCGGCCCGATGCTGCGCGGCAATTGGAAGGGCAAGACGCTCGGCTCGGGCTCTGACGCCTGGAAATACTGGGACGAGCGGCGCGCCGGAAAGATTTCCGACAAGGATTGGGTCGATGTCGAGGCGGGCATCGCCCGCAGCTACGGCACCTGCATGACCATGGGCACCGCCTCGACGATGACGGCGATCGCGGAATCGATCGGCATGACGTTGCCCGGCGCGTCTTCGATTCCGGCGGCGGACGCGGGCCACATCCGCATGGCCTCGCAATGCGGCCGCCGCATTGTCGAGATGGTGTGGGAGGATCTGACGCCGCGAAAGATCCAGACCCGAACGGCGTTTGAGAACGCGATCACGGTGGCGATGGCGATGGGCTGCTCGACCAACGCCATCATCCACCTGATCGCGCAGGCCCGCCGCGCCGGCCAGGACATCGGCCTCGACGATTTCGAGAAAGCCAGCCGCAAGGTGCCGGTGATCGCCAATGTGCGGCCGAGCGGCGACACCTATCTGATGGAGGATTTCTTCTATGCCGGTGGATTGCCCGGCCTGATGACCCGGATCAGGGAGCAGCTGCATCTCGATTGCATGACGGTGACCGGCAAGACGCTCGGCGAAAACATCGCGCACGCCGAAGTTTACAATGACGACGTTATCCGCACGACCGAGAATCCGATCTATAAGGAGGGCGCGCTTGCCGTGCTCAAGGGCAATCTCGCGCCAGACGGCTGCGTGATCAAACCAAGCGCCTGCGAGGCGCGCTTCCTCAAGCATAGCGGACCGGCGCTGGTGTTCGACGATTACCCGTCAATGAAGAAGGCGATCGACGATCCCGATCTCGATGTCACCGCCGACCATGTGCTGATCCTGCGCAATGCCGGGCCGCAGGGCGGGCCGGGCATGCCGGAATGGGGCATGCTGCCGATCCCGACCAAACTGGTGAAGCACGGTGTGCGCGACATGGTGCGGCTGTCGGACGCGCGGATGAGCGGCACCAGCTATGGCGCCTGCATCCTGCACGTCTCGCCGGAATCCTTTGTTGGCGGTCCCCTGGCGCTGGTGAAGAACGGCGACCGCATCACGCTTGACGTGGCCGCGCGCACCATCAATCTCGATGTGCCGGAGGCCGAACTGGCGAAACGCCGCGCCGAATGGAAACAGCCGGAGCGCCGCTTCGAGCGCGGCTATGGCTGGATGTTCACGCGCCACATCAAGCAGGCCAATGAAGGCTGCGATTTCGATTTTCTCGAGACCGGGTTCGGTAAGCCGGTCGGGGAGCCGTCGATTTATTAACCCGTCGTTCCCTGGCGCGAAGCGAACCCGCAACCTCGAGATTGCCCGATGCGCAATTGCGCATCTGAGGTCTGGTGCTCGCGCACCATCCCGGAATGACCAAACGATCGGGGATGAAACCACATGTCGAAACTCAGCGACGCAACCCGGAACAAACTGAAAACGGTCTCCACCGCAACGGTAGCCACCGCGCTCTACAAGCGCGGCTTCCGCATCCAGTGCATCCAGGATGTGCATCCGCTCAGCCCCGATCAGCCGACGCTGGTCGGCGAGGCCTTCACGCTGCGCTACATGCCGGCGCGCGAGGACCTCAACAAGCTCGACGTCTTTCGCGACCGCTCCCATCCGCAGCGCAAGGCAATCGAGGATTGTCCTGTTGGCGCGGTGCTGGTGATGGACAGCCGCAAGGACGCGCGCGCCGCTTCCGCTGGCGCGATCCTGGTGACGCGACTGATGCAGCGTGGCGTTGCCGGCGTCATTACCGATGGTGGTTTTCGCGATTCAGCGGAAATCGCCAAGCTCGGCTTCCCGGCCTATCACCACCGTCCCAGCGCCCCGACCAACCTGACGCTGCACCATGCGATCGAAATCAACGTTCCGATCGGCTGCGGCGACGCGCCGGTGTTTCCCGGCGACGTCATCCTGGGCGACAGCGACGGCGCGATCGTGATCCCCGCTCATCTCGCCGACGAGATCGCCGACGAGACCTTTGAGATGACCGCGTTCGAGGATTTTGTCTCGGAGGAAGTCCGCAAGGGCCGCGGCATCTTCGGGCTTTACCCCGCGACCGACGAGCAGACGCTGCAGGATTTTGCGGTGTGGCGCAAGGCGAACGGCCGATAGGGTTAGCTGCTCGTTCCCGGACCACGCCACGAACAGCAGCCGTCAACAGAGCCGGCGCTATATCGACATCAACAGAGGAGGAATTTCATGAGCCTGACACGACGCAAGATGCTTGCCGCGGCCGGTGCCGCTGCCGCTTCGACGCTGCTCTCCCGCGCAGCCGGCGCCCAGTCGTTCGCGTTTTCGCCAAACCAGCGCTATCCCGATCCTGCCGTGCAGATCCTGGATCCGAGCTTTGCGAAATACCGGATCTATTCGAGCACCGTCGAACAGGTCGCCACCGGGATGCGCTGGGCCGAGGGGCCGGCCTACTTCCCGGAAGGCGGCTACCTGCTATTCTCTGACATTCCCAACAACCGGATCATGAAATTCGACGAGAAGACCGGACAGACCACGGTTTTCCGAAACAACGCCAATTACGCCAACGGCAACGCGCGGGACCGCGAGGGCCGCCTTGTCACCTGCGAGCATTCGGTGACGCGGCGCATCACGCGCACCGAGAAGGACGGCAAGATCTCCGTGCTGGCCGACAAGTTCGAGGGCAAGCGGTTGAACGCCCCGAACGACATTGTGGTGAAGTCCGACGAGACCATCTGGTTCACCGATCCCCTGTTCGGCATCAATGGCGAATGGGAGGGCAACAAGGAGAAGCCCGAGCAGGCCACCACCAACGTTTACCGCCTTGCCAAGGACGGCAAGCTCACCGCGGTCATTACCGACCTTGTCAACCCCAACGGTCTGGCGTTCTCGCCCGACGAAAAGAAGCTCTATGTCGTCGAATGGAAGGGTACGCCGAATCGCAGCATCTGGAGCTATGAGGTGAGCGCGGACGGCACGGTGGCCGGCAAGACCAAGCTGATTGATGCCGCCGACCAGGGTTCGCTTGATGGATTTCGCGTCGATCGCGACGGCAATCTGTGGTGCGGCTGGGGCAGCAACGGCGCCTTGCAATCCGAGCCGACCGAGGTCGGCGGCCGCAGGGTGTACCAGCTCAAGGGCAAGCCTGAAGATCTCGACGGTGTGATGGTGTTCAACCCCGAAGGCAAACCCCTCGCGTTCATCACGCTGCCGGAGCGCTGCGCCAATCTTTGCTTCGGCGGACCCAAGAACAACCGCCTCTACATGGCGAGCTGCCACTCCATCTATGCGCTCTACGTGGAAGCGCACGGCGCGGTCTAGAGCATGATCCGGAAAAGTGGGTACCGGTTTTCCCTCGCGACAAACGCAAAGCGTTTGCGCGGAGATCATGCTCAAATAGAAAGATAGAGCGGGATGACGATTCGAAGAAAAGTCATCACGCTCTAAACGCCGCCCGGATGGAGCGAAGCGTCTCCCCCGATTTGCGCTCCCGGCTTTCGCTCCACTGCATCCGGACTACGAGATTGCGGCCTTGTCCGCCATCCCCACGGCCCAAAGGGCGAACGCATAGGCGATCGCGATTTCGTCGAGCCGGTTGAAGCGGCCGGAGGCGCCGCCGTGGCCGGCGCCCATATTGGTGCGCAGCAGCACCGGTCCGCCGCCGGTCATGGTCGCGCGCAGCCGCGCGATCCATTTCGCCGGCTCCCAATAGGTGACGCGCGGGTCGGTCAGCCCGCCCATCGCCAGGATCGCCGGATATTGCTTCGCCGCGACGTTGTCGTAAGGCGAATAGGACAGGATGGTGCGAAAGTCCTTTTCGCTCTCGATCGGGTTGCCCCATTCCGGCCATTCCGGCGGCGTCAGCGGCAGCGTGTCGTCGAGCATGGTGTTGAGGACATCGACGAACGGCACTTCGGCGACGATGCCGGCAAACAATTCGCCGGCGCGGTTGGCGACCGCGCCCATCAGCATCCCGCCGGCGCTGCCGCCATGGCCGACGATGCGTTTTGCATCGGTATATTTGGCCTCGATCAGTGCACGCGCGGCGGCTGCAAAGTCATCAAAACTGTTGATCTTTTTCTCGCGCTTGCCGTCGAGATACCAGCCCCAGCCTTTGTCCGCGCCGCCGCGGATATGCGCGATGGCATAAACAAAGCCGCGGTCGACCAGTGACAGCCGGTTGGCGGAAAACGACGCCGGCATTGCCATGCCGTAGGCGCCGTAGCCATAGAGCAACAGCGGCGCGCTGCCGTCGCGCTTGAGGTCTTTCCGATGCAGGATCGAGACCGGCACCAACGCACCATCATGCGAGGCCGCCATAATGCGAGTGGTGACGTAATCGGCGGGGTTATGGCCGGAAGGAATTTCCTGGCGCTTGCGCAATACCCGCGTCCTCTCAGCCATGTCGTAGTCATAGACTTCCGACGGCGTCGTCATCGAGGAGTACGAGAAGCGCAAATTCGTCGTCTCGAATTCGTAGCCGCCCATCGTGTCCAGCGAATAGGCCGCCTCGTCGAAGGCGATCGCGTGCTCTTCAGAAGTGTTGAGATCGCGGATGATGATGGCGGGCAGCGCATGGGCGCGCTCCAGCCGCACCATGTGGCCGGCATAGAGCTCGACATCGAGGACATAGATGCCCTCGCGGTGCGGAATCAGGTCGCGCCAATGCGCGCGCTCGGGTGCGGCGAGTGGCGCGGTCGCCACCTTGAAGTCGATCGCATCATCGGCATTGGTGAGAATGAACAGCTCATCGCCGCGGTCGGCGACCGAATATTGCACGCCCTCTTGCCGCGCCGCGACCAGCCGTGGCGGGGCCTCGGGGTTGGCGAGATCGATCAGCCGCTGCTCCGAGGTCTCATGGTCGCCGCCGGCGATCACGCAGAACCGGCCGCTCGAACTTTCATGCAGATGGGTGAACCAGCCGGAGTCTTTTTCCTTGTAGACCAGGACATCATCCGCCTGCTTGGTACCCAGCCGATGGCGCCAGACCTGCATCGGTCGGTGGTTATCGTCGAGCTTGACGTAGAAGAAGCACTTGGCGTCCCGGCTCCAGACCACCCCGCCGTCGGTCTCTTCAACCAGATCGTCGAGATCGGCGCCGCTGGCCCAGTCGCGCACACGAATCGAAAAATATTCCGAGCCCTTGGTGTCGGCGCTCCAGGCGTGAAGCCTGTGATCGGGCGAGTGCCGCGCCCCGCCGAACTTGAAATATTTCTGGTTCGCCGCCAGCGCGTCGCCGTCGACCACGATCCTGATCTCGCCGCCGTCGCGCGCCGTGCGGCCGAACAGTTCATGCTGGCCGCCCTCGCGGAATTTCCGCAAATACGCGAACGGACCGTCCGGCGCCGGCACGCTGGAATCATCCTCCTTGATCCGCCCGCGCATCTCCGCGACCAGCTTCTTCTGCAAACCGGCAGTGTGGCCGAGCAGGCTTTCGGTGTAGTCGTTTTCCGCTTCGAGGTATGTTCGGATGTCCGGATCAAGGATCGAGGGATCGCGCAGCACCTCCTGCCATTTCTCGTCTTTCAGCCACGCATAATCGTCCGTCACGGTGATGCCGTGGGCAGTGAAGGAATGCGGGCGGCGCGGCGCCACCGGCAGAGCTATCGAAGGTGTTTTGGTTACGGCTTGTGTCACTCAAATCCTCGGTTCGTTTTGGCGGGCTTGTTCCGCCGCCTTATATCGGTTCGAATGCGCGGATTGCCAGATGAGTAGGCGCCGCAATGATAGGGTGGGCAAAAGGCGCTCTTCGCGCCGTGCCCACCACCCATTCGAGATCGCGATCTTGACTGGTGGGCACGCTTTGCTTTGCCCGCCCTACGCTCCGCGCTGAATTAGCCATTCCGCAATCTTGCCCCGGCGCTGGCGCCGAACATCGGGATCCGGTTGACCGCGAGCACCACCGCGAAGGTGATCACCAGCATCGCGATGCCCAGCACCGAAATCGCGGCGAGGTCGCCGCTTTCGTTGAGGTCGTAGATCAACACCGACAGCACTTTTGTTTGCGACGTAAACAATACGATCGCGGCGGATAACTCCCGCATCACGCCGATGAAAATAAAACACCAGGTCGCGATCACCCCGGTGCGCAGCAGCGGCGCGGTGATCTGGCGCAACGACTGCAGCCGCGTTGCGCCGAGGATGCGGCTGGCGTCCTCCAGCTCCGGGTGAATCGTGGCGAACGCCGCCTGCAATTGCTGATAGGCCGACGGCAAATTGATGGTGAGGAAAGCGATCAGGAGGATCCAAAGCGTACCATAGAGCACGAACGGAGGCCGCGTGTAACTCAGGAACAACCCGACGCCGAGCACGATGCCGGGCACCGCGACCGGCGCGGTGGCGAGAAATCCGAGCACGCGATGACCTTTGATCGCGCGCCGCGTGGTGACATAGGCGATGATCAGCGCAAGAATGGTGCCGATGGTCGCGGTCGCCGTTCCCAGGATCACCGTGTTCTTCAGCGCGAGTTGCGTCGAGGACAATTCGGTGAACACGAACACGATGTTGTGCAGCGTCAATGTCGATGGCGTCACCAGCGTCGTCGCGTTCGGCGAGAAGGCGGCATTCAGCAGTGCGAAATAGGGCAGGAACACCGGATTGAGCAGCACGACCAGGCAGAATGCCAGCGCGGCCCAGCGCCAGCCCTTCAGCTCGATCAGCCGTGGCGCGCCATACTTGCCGCCAAGTACGGAATAGCCCCGGCGGCCGAGCAGGAATTTTTGCGCCTGCAGCAGCAATATGGTCAGCAACAGCAGCGGCACCGCGGCGGCGGCGGCAAGCTCGAGCTTCGGCGGATACTGGAACAGGCTCCAGATTTTTGTCGTCATGGTGTGGAAGCCGGCCGGCAGCGCCAGAATCGCGGGCGACCCGAACAGCGTCATCGCCTGCAAAAACGCGATCAGCGCGCCGGCAACCAGCGCCGGAAGCGCCAGCGGAATCGTGACGCGCCGCGCGGTAGTCCACGTCTTGCCGCCGAGAATCGCCGAAGCGTCCTCGAGCTCGCCCGGCATGTTGTCGAGCGCATTGGCAACCAGCACGAACACGAACGGAAACGTGTAGCAGGAGATGACAAAGATGATTCCGGTGAGCGAATAGATGTTGAATAGCGCATCCGCGTCCGCCCCGGCCATCGAGCGATAGAGCTGATTGAGCAATCCGCTGTTCGGCGCCGCCAGCAATTCCCAGGCGACGGCGCCGAGAAACGGCGGCGTCACAAACGACGCGGTCACCAGCGCGCGGATGATCTGCCGGCCCGGCATGTCGGTGCGCGATACCAGCCATCCGATCGGCGCCGCGACGGTGCAGCAGATGACAGCGGAAGTGGTGGCGATGATCGCGGTCGTCAGGAGCGGATCGAGGAAGTCGGGATTGGTGAACAGGGTCACAAAATTCTGCAGCGTCGGATGCCTGGAACGATCGGTGAAGCTGAACACCACAAGCCACGACAGCGGCAGCACGATCAGCACGATCAGGCATGCCGCAACCAGCCACAGTATCGGCTTGGTCAGGTCGATGCGGGTTTTGGCGGTGTCGATGGTGCCGATCGTAGTCATGCTATGCGTATCCCAATGTACTTCCTCATCCTGAGGAGCGGCGCCTTCGCCGCGTCTCGAAGGATGCAGGCGCTTCTGTGGCCTCATGGTTCGCCCGGCGAGGCGAAGGATCGTCCGGAGACGGCGCTTCGCGCCTCCTCACCATGAGGGGAGAAAGTCACACCCGAAACAGCCGCGCATAGCGCGTCTTGATCTCGTCGGTCATGGCCTCGACGCCGGCCGGATCCTCCTTCATCAATTTGATGTCGGAAATCTTGCGCCGCCCCGGTTTCGACTGCACCTGCGCATGAACCGAATATTGCGCGGTGAAATCGATGAAGAATTGCTGAGTTTCGCGGGTGTGCAGCCATGCCTGAAACAAGCGCGCTGCATTCGGATGCGGCGCGGACGCAAAAATTCCGGTCGGCCCGGAAACCGTCGGTGTGCCTTCGATCGGATAGACCGGCTCGACCGGCTGTCCGGCTTCCTTCAGGAGCACGATGCCATATTCATTGCCGTCGGCCATCACGGCGCGCTCGCCGAGCGACAGTTTCTTCGGCGGATCGGTAGATGATTGCACCTGCATCACACGCTGCTTTGCCAGCTTCTCGATGTAGTCCCAGCCGAGTTCGCGCACGATCTGAAACGTCGCGGTCATGATGGTGCCGCTATAGGCCGGATGACCTTTGACCATCTTGCCGACCCATTTCGGATCGAGCAAATCGGCAAAGCTTTTCGGCGCATCGTCCGGCTTCACCAGATTGCTGTTGTAGGCGATCGACGACAGCCAGATCCGCGTGGTCGCGAACAGGCCGTCGGGATCGCGGTACTCCGCCGGAAAATATTTCGCGATGTCTTCGGGCACAAATGGCGCCAGCCAGCCGTTCTTCTTCCAGCCGATGAAGTGCGAGGCGTCCGAAGAGTTGACGATATCGGCGGTGCGGATGCCGGAGGCAAACTCCTGATCGATCCGCTGAAACAGCCGTTCCGAGCCGGCGCGCTCGATCTGCACTGACATGCCGGGATAGGCCGCCTCGAACGCCTTGCCGAGTTTTTCGCCGACCGGCAGGTCCATCGAGGAATACAGGATCACCTTGCCTTCGTTTCTGGCAGCGTCGATCAATTGCGGCGTGATTGCTACCGGCGGCGGCGCCTCGGCGCGTACAGGGGACGCGAATACGGCGCCCAGCGCAAATGAACTCGAGGCCTTGAGAACGTCGCGTCTGGAAAGTTCCTGTATCCTCATCCCGCCTCCGGCTCTTGTTTTATCGGCTCGGCACCCGGTTTTATCGGCTCAGCGCCCGGCAGCGGTCGGGCGGAAGCGTGAGCCAGACTTCGCTTCCCTTCGCAACCGCGGTTTCGGTCGGTGTCGTCACACGCAGCGCGGTGCCGTCCGCTACCTCGACCATGTAGTCTCTGTTGGCACCGAGATAGACTTGGCGTGTCACGGTGGCCTTGATCGTGTTCTGCGGCGATGCCGGCGCCTGCGTCGAAAGCTGAACGTCATGCTGGCGGATCGCGACCGCGGCGTTTTGGCCGGCGGTGAGTTTCGCGCCGACCACCTGCAAGGTGGCGCCCGCAAAGGAAACATGGTTTTGGTCGCGCGCGGTACCCTTGATCACATTACTGGCGCCGATGAAGCGCGCGACGAATTCGGATTCCGGCCGCGCGTAGATGTCTTCGGGCGTGCCGAGCTGATCGATCCTGCCCGAATTCATCACGGCGATCAGGTCGGCCGTGGTCATCGCCTCCGATTGATCATGGGTGACGTAGACGGTCGTGTAGCGGTACTCGTCGTGCAGCCGGCGGATCTCGAACCGCATCTCTTCGCGTAAGTTGGCGTCGAGATTGGACAGGGGCTCGTCGAGCAACAGCGTTTCCGGCTCGACGATCAGCGCACGCGCCAGCGCCACGCGCTGCTGCTGGCCACCGGATAGTTCGCCGGGATAGCGCTGGGCGAGGGCTTCGAGCTTTGTCGTTGCCAGAATGGCCGCAAGCTTTTTCGCGATCGTTTCGCGATCGATTTTGCGCAACCGCAGGCCATAGATGATATTTTCCGCGACCGTCATATGCGGCCACAGCGCATAGCTCTGGAAAATCATCGACATGCTGCGCTGCTCGGGCGGCAACGTCCGCGCCTTCGAAGAGACAAGGCGGTCCCCGACGCGGATTTCGCCGTCGGAAGGCTCCAAGAACCCCGCGATCAGCCGCAGCGTTGTGGTCTTGCCGCAGCCCGACGGCCCCAGCAGACAGACCAGCTGCCCGTGGTCGATCGTCAGCGACACATCATCGACCACCGCAAGCGAGGCAAACCGCTTGGTCAGGCCACGCAGATTAACCGACGCCAATCGTTCCTCCGACTTTTTGTTGCGCGGATCAGCGTCCGGCCGTTGTCGGTAAGTAAGCACTAAAAAGCAAGCTGCGAAAAGGGCTGTTCCGCTGGAAAGGCAATAGAACATAGATCAAGCAATATAGTTGCATCCGGTCATCCCTGCGTAACGGCTTCGCCGTTATCGCTGGAGGAGCGGCGCTGTTGCGCCGCATCTCGAAGGACGACGGCCACCATCCTGCCCTTCATCCTTCGAGACGGCCGCGTTGCGGCCTCCTCACGATGAGGGGTTTGAATGGCGCCCTCAGGCGCTCACGCTTTCGCCGAGATATTCAATCGCGGCTTCGGTTCCGCCCTTGCCGTGGGGAATCCCGAGCGCATTGAGGCCGACTTCGACGACGCCGAGCGTACCCAAAATCATGGGCGCATTGACGTGCCCCATATGGGCGATCCGGAACGCCTGACCCTGCAATTCGCCGATCCCGGTCCCGAGCACCACGCCGCATTTCTCCTTGCAAAAACGTTGCAGCGCTGCGGGGTCGTGACCATTCATCACGATCGTCGTGACCGTGTTCGAGCGCTCGATCGGCTCGGCGATATTGAAGCCAAGCATCTGGCCCTCGGCCCAGACCGAAACCGCGCGGCGCACCGCTTCGCCCAGCAGGCGATGGCGGTGAAAGGCGTTTTCGAGCCCTTCGCGATAAAGCATGTCGATCGCCTGGCGGAGCGCAAACAACAGATGCACCGGCGCGGTGCCGGCATATTTGCGGTAGTGCTCGCTTCCTTCGCGCTCTGTCCAATCCCAATACGGCGTGCGCAGAGTAGCCTTCTTATGCACCTCGCGGGCGCGGTCGTTGGCGGCGACGAAGCCGAGGCCCGGCGGCGTCATCAGGCCCTTCTGCGAGCCTGACATCGCAACATCGACGCCCCACGCGTCCATCTCGAACGGCATGCAACCCAATGATGCCACCGTGTCGACCATGAACAGCGCGGGGTGACCGCTTGTCTTGATCGCCGTGCCAATCGCTTCGATGTCGTTACAGGCGCCGGATGCCGTATCGACCTGAACCGCGAGAACCGCCTTGATTTTGTGATCCCTGTCCTGGCGCAGGCGCGCCTCGACTTCAGCCGGCCTGATCGCGCGGCGCCAGTCGCCCTTCAGCACTTCGACCTCGGCGCCCATCGCGGCGGCGGCATTGCCCCAGCCGATCGCGAAGCGGCCGCTTTCCAGCACCAGCACCTTGTCGCCGCGCGACAACACGTTACTGAGCGTTGCTTCCCAGGCGCCGTGGCCGTTGGCGATATAGATGTAGGCGCGCCCCTTCGTGGCGAACAGTTTTGAGAGGTCGGAGAGCAGGCTTTCGGTCAATTCGACCATCTGGTCGGAATAGATATCGAGCGCCGGACGATGCATCGCCTGCAGCACTTCATCGGGCATCGTGGTGGGTCCGGGGATGGCCAGAAATTCCCGGCCCGCGCGAACGGTCATTGTTGGTTTTCCTTGTTGGGCAGCATCGCAAGGCGGAACGGCCATGGATGCAGCGGATTGGCCTGAATTTCAACCCGCAGCACAGCTATTTTCCCATTGCGTCGGTGATCGCATGCCAGATCTGATCCTTGATCTCGGTCGCGGGCGGACTCGGAATTGTCACCGCAGGGCCGTCGCGCTTCTGGCAGGCTTCGACCAGCCGCAGCACCCAGATCTCGCCGTCGGTATAATAGAGGTCGCCGCCGCCGTTGCGTCCCGCCACGGTGGGGCCGATGCCGGTCACCTGATATTTCGCGTCCACCATGCCTGCGTTTTCCAGGTCGCTCGCGAGCAACGCGCGCTCGGCGTCGAGGTCGGCGCTGATATGGTGGGTGACCGCGCCGGTATATCGGCTGACCCCGACGCCGCGATCTTCCGTTGCCGCACCGAGCCAAACCGGGCGCTTCTCCTCGCCGCTATCAAGCACTTTCCAGTACCTGACATGATTGCGGCGATCGGCGCTGGCGCCGATCGGTTTTTCAAACGCGAAATCCTCGCGGCGGCCGAGATAATAGAGGTTGCTGACCGGCGCGTCGCGGTAGGGGCGGTCAAGCAGCACGCTGCCCACGATCTCGATCGATGATCTCAACGTGATCGCATCGGCCGGATACCAGCCCGCGTCGTGCATCGCGCAGACCACGTCGCGCTGGTCGCCGATCAGGCCAATGTTCATGGGATCACCGGGAATGCCCTGCGACGTCCGCGTCACCATCGGCAGATTGGCGAGGCCTTTCTGGTGTTCATAGTGCGTCCAGAGACCGGGCAGGATGAGATAAGCGACCAGGCCATAGGCGACGAGAATGACAAGTAAGAGCGTGGCAAAGCGTCTGAACCGGGCGCGTCTCCGCGGCAGAGATCGTTCATCAGCTTGAATGTCGTTCACCACGTCGCGCTCTCACCAAATTCCGTGGTGGAGGTTAGCGCATTTTGAGAGGCCGGTGGCGTCATCGTTCGAGACGCGCGGCGCACCGCGCTCCTCACCATGAGGGGTCCAAGACCTCATCCCGGGGAGCGGCGTCTTTGCCGCGTCTCGAAGGATGAAGCCACGCAATCACTATCGCCTGGTCTCGCGGCAACCGGCGGCTTCGGCTTCCTCCACCGAGCAGAACCATCGCGTGCCCTTGCTGATCTTCATCTCGATCTTCGCATACCAGCGGCTGGTCGGCTGGTGGTAGATGCATTCGCCGGAGCGGTTGACGTTGCCCTTGATGGTGCAGTCGGGCGACGGCGCGACCGGCCCCGAGGCCGACGCCAGCAGGACATTCCGGGCGCTCTCCGGCGGCTTGGTCGCGCCGAGGATCGCGGTCTTCTTGTTGCGTTCGCGCCAGTCCCACGGCGCGATGAACGCGCCCTGCCACATTCCGGACTTGGCCTCGCGCGCTATCTTTTCCTCGGCGTCGTAGTCTTGCGAAGATCGTGCATAGGAAAGCGCCCAGCCATTTCCTACCAGCCATTTCTGGATGTCTTCGCCGTCAACTTCGCACCGGGCGACGATACGGCCGCGGCGATCGGTGGCGCGCGTGTGACAGGTCCAGCTCCTGTTGCCGACGTGCTTGATCAGTTCGTCCCGCGCGGCAACCCCGCAGGCCCAGCGTTCGCCCTTGGTGTTGAGGCAAAGCTGATCGGTCGATGGCGCATCGATGCCGCCGAGCCGGATACGGCTGTTGCCGATCACGATCTGATCGCCATCGCGGATCTTCGGCACGCCGGTTATGTCAGCCGCGCGCGCCATTGCGGGCAGCGACAGGAGCAGAACGGCGGTGAGCAGCGTCTTTGATATCATCGGCTATCCCGGTGGTTGCGCAAGGATTGTGCGGACAATTGGGCGAAGGAGCCAGTGCAACGCCGCCGCACCGCTGTCAACTTCCCGTCATTCGTAGCCAGGATGGAGCCAACGGATCGCGCGAGCGCGCGCCCGATGACAGTCTCCGCGAAATCCGGGACGATCTTGCAAGCGGATTGAGTGGTCCCGGATTGCGCTACACTGCATCCGGGCTACAGTCGCTTTCCAGCGCCCTGCATGATTGCCTGTCGGGCCAGTGCCAGCCCCATCAGCACGAACGCCGAGGTCACCTCGGGGCCGCCGACCACAATCCGCGTTGGCGTCTTCATCTTGTTCCACTCATAGGCCTTGAACGGTCCATGCCGGCCGCCTTCACCGAGGCTCGTGACAATGCAGTGCAGGGCCGGCGCAAACGTCGCCACGTCCGCGCCGAGATGCCCCAGCGCCATCAGGGCGAGCGCGGCGTCGAACGGGTTCATCTCGTGAGCGATCAGTTCGTTCCGCACATAGGCGAGCACGTGCCCGCGGATGAAATCAAAGGTGCGGTTGGGGTCGATCGCGCGCTGCGCGGCCGGCGGCAGCGCGATGAACGCCGCATAGCAGCGGCCGAAATAGGCGGAGTAAAGCTCCGGCAGATAATAGATGTGCGAGCGCGGATTGGAGAACGCGCCGCTTGCGACCAGGCGTTTCTGGAAAGCGATGATGCGATGCAGCGTGTCCAGCCGTTCCGGCGTCTCGATGATCTTCCAGCGCACCAGATTGCGGAAGCTGACCTCGAGGATGTCGAGGTTCAGCGTCGGATCGAGGTCGTTGCCGAAAGGGCGATCGCCCGAGAGGTTATCGATCCAGGTGACGACACCGCCTTCGTAGTCGATGTTGTCGTTGAGCGGCACGGTGACGCGCGGCTCGTTGGCGCCGGCGCGGACCTGATAGCCGGCGTAGAAATCCAGCAGCGGCTGCCCGAGGATCGGATCGGCCGAACCGGCTTGCGTTGCGGCCGAGAACGAGCAGGCGGTGGTGTCGCAATCCGGCACGTAGATGCCAAAGCCCAGGTCCTGCTTGATTTGGGCGAAGAACCTGGAGAAACGGGGATGCGGCAGCGGCGCCAACGCCGTGATGACATTGAAGGTCGAGCCGTCGCGCGATGTCACCGCCTCGCGACTGGTGCTGAGGCAGAAATCGATCATGTCGGAGATCGCGCGGCGCGACGCGCCGATCTCGTTCTTGGAAGCGAGACCGGTCTCAAGGAAGCTCAGCAGCGCCTCGGTGAAGAACGCGTCGTAATAGGCGGAGCGATGGCGGATCTGGACCGGCTCCCACAACGGTTCGGCGATCCCGCGCCACGGCGGGTTGATCAGCGCGCGTGCCGGCGAGCGCGCGATAAAGATCCGCGCCAGGTTGAACAACAGCGTCGAGTTCTTGTAGCCGCGCGAGTTCAGCCCGGTCAGCGCCGTCAGCATCTCGCGCCCGCCCATATCGGCATCGCCCAGCAGGTTGAAGGCGGCGTAGGTCGGGACAAAACCGTTGCTGGCAAGCGAGCGCAACAGATGGGTTCCGCAAGTGCGGATGACCCTTTCGATATCGGCCAGGTCGGGGGCCCGCGCCGACTCCGGCACCGGGGGCGGCTTCGGATGTCGGACGTCGATCGTATCCATCAACTCCGCCACCGGCCGGCCGACGGCGGCCCAGTCCGGCTCCGCATCGTCGCGCGCCCGGGTCAGGGCCTCGCGGACGGCCTGCAGCCGCGTCTCGTCGCGCAATTCTGGCAGGCCGGTTCGCCGCAACAGCGGCCGGAGTGCCGGGTTGCCGAGCGCGGTCCGGTAGAACTTTCCGAGATGAGGGTCGCCGCCTCTGTATTTCAGCAGCAAGGGATCGCAGACGTCGAACAGCGAGGGGCCGTCTTTTCGGACGGTCAGGGCCCGGCATGCGGCGGCGGCGAAATAGTGAAAACCCATAAAGCCTCTTTCCGCCGGAACCGAACATCTTCCGCCGGAACCGAACATCGCCGCTGAAACGCCTGCGCGGCCGCTGCAGGCCATTCGGGTCTGCAAACCATTGAAAACTATTTAAATCAGCGTGAAATACAAATGTGATGTTGATCACATAACTTTGCGCAGTTCCCGACCATAGTCATCGGCAATGGGCTCCATGCGGCAAAGGCGGTTGCCCCAAAGAGCCATGCAGGTTAAAAGTTGGTTTGTTGCGGTGCCGCAAATTGAGCACAATTCGACGGCACACCAATTTGCAACCCCTAAAACCTAAACGGCATCGACGCGACTAACCTCGCGCGTTGGACAATGATTGGGAATTGAAACGCTATGGATTTCAGGCAGCTCAAGATCTCCCACCGCTCGATCACCGTTGCGGTCGCCTTGCTCGGCCTGGTGTCGCTGGCGATCGGCGCCCATGCTGCGCTGAACAAGCGTTCGCTCGATGCCGCCAAGGCGATCACGACCGAGCAGAATAGCGATAGCGTCACCAACACCTCCCGCCTGGCGCTGGTGATCGGCAACGGCCATTATCCGGACGCGGCTGCGCCGCTGGCCCAGCCGATCAACGACGCGCGCGGCCTCTCGGCGGCGTTGCGCGGCAACGGCTTTGACGTGGACGTGATCGAGGACGCCACCAAGGACGATATGAGCCGCGCGGTCGCCCGGCTCCAGGCGAAGATCAAGCCTGATACCGTCGTCATGCTGTTCTTCGGCGGCTTTGGCGTGCAGATCGGCCGCGAGAGCTACATGATCCCGGTCGATGCCGCGATCTGGAAGGAAGCCGATGTGCGCCGCGACGGCCTTTCCGTCGAAGCCGTGCTGGACGTGATGAAGGAAAAGGGCGCGAAAGCAAAGCTCGTCGTGCTCGACGCCTCGCGCCGCAACCCCTATGAGCGCCGCTTCCGTTCGTTCTCCCACGGGCTCGCCCCGATCAGCCCACCGGAAAACGCGCTGATCCTGTCCTCGGCGACCCCGGGCAAGGTGGCCGACGATTCCAAGGCGCCGAACAGCGTGCTGGTCTCCGAACTGCTGAACAATCTCAATGCCAAGGCGTCAGCCGAAAGCGCCTTCAACAAGACCCGCGTCGCGATCTCCCGCTCCAGCGAGGGCGAGCAGGTGCCCTCGGTGTCCTCCTCGCTCCTGGAAGACATCCCCTTCGGCGGGTGACTCTCAAATCCAGATCGCTGCTCCCGCTGGCTCGGACCCACCTCTCCCACAAGGGCAGAGGTGCAAATCGCGGCCCGCTCTGAGTTCAAAACCTACTTCCCCTCCGCGCTGGCCGTCACCGGCCGCACCGGATCGCCTTCGCGCAATAACGCGCCGGCGCGCGCCACCACGATGTCGCCTTCCTGGATGCCCTCGCGGATCTCGACTTGGCCGGCCGACATCAAGCCGGTCTCCACCCGCCGCGTCTCGACCCGGTCGCGCCGCACCACCTGCACCACGGTGCCGGCCGTCGAATAGAGGATGGCGGTGAGCGGCACCGAGACGCCGCAGCTCTGCCCGGTCTTGATCTGCGCGCGGCCTGACGAATTCACCAGCAGCTTGCGGTTGGCGGTGATGCCGACGAAGACTTGGCCGAGCTGGCTGTTAGGCTCGACCGTCGGTGAAAGCCGGCGCACCTTGCCATCGATCTCGCCAGCGCCGATGATCTTGACCCGCGCGGTCTGGTTCACGGCGAGCTTGGCGATATCCCGGGTCGGCACCATGCCGACCAGGTCGAACTCGCTGCGGGCGATGATCGAGAACAGCGCTTCGCCCTTGGCCGACGCGGTGGCGCCGACCACCGCTGATGAGGCCGAAATCACGCCGGCGACCGGTGCCTGCACCAGCACGCTGCCGCCTTCGGGCAGGTTCAGCCGCGCCAGCGTCTGCCCGGCGGCGACGCTATCGCCGGCATCCGCCATCACCTCGGCGACCTTCAAGCCGAACCGCTCCGGCCTGACCTGCGTTTCTTCGCGCGGCATGATGATGCCGGACGCCTCGACGATATTGCCGAAGCAGTATTTCGAAGCCTTCAGTACGGTGACCGCGGCGCCCTTCGGCGCGGCCTCGGCTTCCTCGGCGGCGAGGGCGGGGTGCGCGGCAAGGCACAGCGCGCCCGCGACCAGCAGGGCAGGCCATCTCGGCGAGGGGGCGCGTTCGAGCTCGCTCATCGGCGTTTCATTCCCGGTTTTCAGGCGGTCATCGATATCAGATGGCCCACTGGAGCGCCAACCGGGAACGAAGTTCAATCCCTCACCAGACCCATCGTCTCAGCTACGCCCTCGCTGAAGGCGAGCGGCAGTTCGGCAAGCTCGTCGGCCCGCACGATATGTTTGGCGATTTCGGGATTGACGATGGACGCGTGCGTCATGGGCAGCATGTGGCCGGCGCGAGGCAGATGCAGCGCGTCCGCCCCATCGATCAGCCAAGCCAGCCGTTCGACGATGCGCTGGGTGAGATAGGGCGACAAGCCGCCCGAAAACAACAGCGTCGGCACCCGCAGCGCCGCGGCCGCCGCCGCGACGCCGGGCTCGGCAAAGGCGGCCCTGAAGTCGAAGACGAGCTTGTCGGCGTGCTCGATCATGCGCAGCCGCGCGCCCGCCTGCAGCGGCTCCGATGGGCCGGATCCGTTCCAGAACTCGGTGAACCTGTCGATCGCCTCCAGCGCCGCACCGTTCCAAATATCCTGGCATACCTCATGCGCGAGGCGGGCGAAGCGGTCATGCAGCCGAAAGTCCGCGGCGCTGCCGAGCAGCAATGTCGGCAGCACCGGCTCGAGCAGCGTCAGGCTGCGCACCCGAGCCGCAAACGGGGAATCCGTCGCGATCTTGAACGCGACCGCGCCGCCATAGGAGTGGCCGACGAGATGGATCGGCCCCGCCGCTTCATGCAAGCGATCGCTCAATAGTTCGACTTCCCTTGCCAGCGTCGTCGGCCAGTCGAACGTATCGGCGTTGCCGCCATAGCCGGACAAATCGGGCGCGATGACCCGGTAGTTGCCGCCGAGCTGTGCGGCGAGCCGCGTCCACTGCCGGCCCGAACCGAGCGAGCAATGCAGGGCGACGACGGAGCTT
>JBJMTR010000067.1:0-9284 GCA_045811565.1 Bradyrhizobium sp. | reverse complement strand
CCTTGCCTTCGATCGCGGCGAACACGGTCGCGTCGGTCGCGCGATAGCGCGCGGTCTTGAATCCCGTCGGCAGCAGCTGGATGAACGTGCCGATGGTCGGCATCGCGAAATCGCCGGTCTCGGGGTTGGAGAATTTCAGTTTCAGGCCGTGACAGGCGTCCCACTCGTTGCGCGCCTTGGCTCGCTCCAGCGCTTCCCGGGTGTAGCTATAGGGATAATTGAAGATCGGCGAAGTTTTTGAAGTCCGCTTCTGATCGACCGGCAGCAGATTGTGGCCATAGCGGGCAAAGCTGTCGCCGGCAGGGCGTGTGATCTGCTGTTGATCCTCATTGGAGCCTTCGGCGAACGAAGCATCAAAGAACTGCACCATCGGGATGTCGAGCCCGTCGAGCCAGAACATCGGTTCGGAGGTCTCGTTGGAATGGTCGTGCCAGGTCATCGAGGGCGTGATCACGAAGTCGCCGGGCGCCATCGCGGTGCGCTCGCCGTCGACGGCGGTATAGGCGCCCTTGCCTTCCAGTACGAAACGCAACGCCGACTGGCTGTGCCGGTGGGCCGGGGCGATATCGCCGGGGACCACCATCTGAACGCCAGCGAACAGCGAGGTCGTGATCTTCGACTGTCCCCGCAAGCCCGGATTTTCCAGCACCAGCACCCGCCGCTCGGCTTCCTTGGCGGTGATCAGCTTGCCGGCCTCGGTCATGTAGTCGCGGATGGAATCGAACTTCCAGAGGTGAGGCCGGCAGGCGCTCTTCGGCTCCGGTGTGATCAGATCGCCCATGACGTTCCAGAGCGCGGAAAGGTTTTCGCCGTCGATCTTCTTGTAGAACGCTTCGCGTTCCGGGGTCTTCTGCACGGCTTCCATAGGTCAGCCTCCCGTCGTCGTTCTCGTTGGATCAATAGATTGACAGCATACTTACAATATGGATAGCGTCAACGGCACCCCGCAAGGCCAACGAGAAAACTAGAGGGAGGTTCCGATGAAGCTGCACGGTTATTTCCGCAGCAGCGCGTCATACCGGGTCAGAATCGCGCTGAACCTGAAGGGGTTGACCACCGAGCACCTGCCGCATCACCTTCGCAAGGGCGAACAATGCGCCCCAAGCTATCTCGCGATCAATCCGCAGGGGCTGGTGCCGACGCTGGAGAATGACACCGGCGCTGTCATCACCCAGTCGCTCGCCATCATCGAATGGCTGGACGAGACCTATCCCGATCCGCCGCTCTTGCCAAAAGATCCGCTGCGCCGCGCCAAGGTGCGTGCCTTCGCCATGGCGCTCGCCTGCGACACCCATCCGGTTCAGAATCTCAAAGTCCTCGCGCGCCTGCGGCAGCTCGGGTTGACTGAAGAAAAGGTGACGGAGTGGGCGGCTTGGGCCAACCGCGAGGGCCTTGCGGCCTGCGAGACCCTGATCGCTGATGAGGCGGGTCCATTTTGTTTTGGCACATCGCCGACGATTGCCGATCTCTGCCTGGTGCCGCAGCTCGCCAATGCGCGGCGCTTCGGCGTCGATGTGTCAGCCTATCCGCGGCTGCTGAACGCCGAAGCCGCGGCAAAAGAAATGAAGGCGTTTGCCGACGCAGCGCCGGACAAGCAGCCCGATGCCGAGTAAGCAAGCCCCCATCACCATGGACGCGGTCTATGCCGCACCTGGTTATCTGTTCCGGCGCATGCAGCAGATCGCGGTCGCGATCTTTGTCGAGGAATGCAGGACCTACGACCTGACGCCGGTGCAATATGCCGCGCTGATCGCGATCAGCACGCATCCGGGCATCGACGCGACGCGGCTCTCCGCCGTGATCGCCTTCGACCGCTCGACGCTCGGCAACGTGATCGAGCGGCTGGAGATGAAGTCCCTCATCGAGCGCAAGCCCGGGCGCGAGGACAAGCGAGTCAAGTTGCTTTATCTCACCAGATCAGGCGCAACGCTGTTGCGTGAAATCAAGCCATCGGTCGATCGCGCGCAGGCGCGGATGCTGCAGCCGTTGAAGCCGGCTGACCGGAAGACGCTGTTGGCCCTGCTGACGCAGCTGGTCGACCTCAACAACGAGGCCTCCCGGGTGCCGCTACGCGCCGAAGACGCGCTCGAACATCTCGGGAAATCGGGCTGATGGCAGCGCTGGACACCCGGCCCGTCCTGATCGCGGGCGGCGGCATCGGCGGCCTTGCCGCCGCCCTCGGCCTTGCGCAAAGGGGTTTTCGCTCAATTCTGCTGGAGAAGGCGTCAGCGCTCGGGGAGATTGGCGCCGGCATACAACTCGGGCCGAATGCGTTTCACGCCTTCGATTATCTGGGCGTCGGCGAAGCGGCTCGCGGCATGGCCGTCTATATCGATCAGCTTCGCCTGATGGATGCGCTCACGGCCGAAGAGATCACCCATATCGATTTGCGCGAGGCGTTTCGCGCGCGCTTCGGCAATCCCTATGCGGTGGTGCATCGTGGCGATTTGCACGGCGTCTTGCTGCGAGCCTGCCGCGAGCACGAATTGATCGAGCTGCGGGTGAGCAGTGAGGTGGTCGGCTACGATCAGGACGCCTCATCGGTGACGGCGCGGCTCGTCAACCGCGAGCGCGTCAGCGGCCGGCTCTTGATCGGCGCCGATGGATTGTGGTCGAACATCCGCAAGCAGGTCACCGCGGACGGGCCGCCGCGGGTCTCCGGGCACACCACCTATCGCTCGGTGATCCCGACCGAGGAGATGCCGGAGGATCTGCGCTGGAATGCGGCGACACTGTGGGCCGGTCCGAGATGTCACATCGTGCATTACCCGCTGTCGGACTGGAAGGTATTTAACCTAGTCGTCACCTGTCACAACGACGCTCCGGAGCCGGTCGCCGGGAAGCCGGTATCAGACGCGGAGGTGATGCAGGGCTTTCAGCACGTGCATGAGCGCGCCAAGGAGATCATCCGGCATGGCAAGAACTGGCGGCTGTGGGTGTTGTGCGATCGCGATCCGGTCGAGCGTTGGATCGATGGCCGCGTCGCGCTGCTGGGCGACGCCGCGCATCCCATGCTGCAATATTTCGCGCAAGGCGCCTGTCAGGCGATGGAAGACGCAGTCTGCCTGTCGCAGATGCTGTCGCAATACGATGATTACGCAACGGCCCTCGAACGGTACCGTGCGCAACGCTTCCCGCGCACCGCGCGCGTGCAGCTGCTATCCCGCGCCATCGGCGAGCACATCTACCATCCGTCCGGCGAGCACGCCCGCATCCGCAACGCCATCATGTGTGCGAAAACGTCCGAGGACTATTACGACGATCTGGCGTGGCTCTATGGTGGGACGGGGCTGGGGAGTTAGCGCCAAATACGTCGCTGCGGTCCCCCGCCTGCGCGGGGACCACATCGAGTATGTTGAAGCATCACAGCCGCTGCATCCTCATCACGGCCTGGCGGTCGATCTTGCCGGTGCCAGTCTTCGGTAACTCCTCGATGAACGTGATCTCGCGCGGATATTTGTAGGGCAGCAGTTTTGCCTTGACGTAATCCTGCAACCGCTTCGTCGCATTGCTGGCATCGAATGCGGGATTGTTCATCACCACCACGGCTTTCAGCGTCATCCGCCTGTCAGGCAGCTCGGCCGCGAACACGGCGCATTCGCGCACCTCGGGATGATCGGCGAGGCACAGCTCGACCTCGAGCGGATAGACCCACTGTCCCGAAATTTTTATCAGATCATCGGCGCGGCCGCGGAAGAAGTGGAAGCCGTCGCTGTCGCGGACAAAGCGGTCGCCGGTGTAGATCCATCCGCCCTCGCGCACCGTCTCCGCTGTCTTGTCTAGCCGGTTCCAGTACAGCGGCGTATTGGAATCGCCGCGCACCCACAAAATGCCTTCCTCGTTGTCGCCGACCTCCCGGCCATCCTTGTCCTTGAGCATGATTTCATAGCCGGGAACGCGCAATCCGGCCGCGCCGAGCTTTTTCTTTTCCGGACGGTTAGAGAGATAGATGTGCAGCACTTCCGTGGAGCCCAATCCTTCGACGATCTCAAGGCCCGTCAGCGTTTTCCAGCCGTTGAAAACTTCGGCCGACAGCACTTCGGCGGCGGACAGCGCCATCCGCAGCGAGGAAAAATCGGTTGCTGCCGCGCCATCAGCCTTGGTGAGCGAGGTATAGAGCGTCGGCAATCCGAAGAAGACGGTGGGGCGGAACTTCTCGATCGCCGCAAAGATCGCTGCCGGCTTGGGCTGGCCCGGCAGCAGCAGCGTGGTGGCGCCGACCGAGAACGGGAAGGTGATGGAATTGCCAAAGCCGTAGGCAAAGAAGATCTTTGGCACCGAGAAGCAGATGTCATCGGCTCCAAGATTCAGCAGATTGCGGGAAAACGCCGCCTCGCTATAGGCCATGTCGTGCTGGAGATGCACGATGCCTTTGGGCTGGCCGGTGGAGCCTGACGAATACATCCAGAACGCCATCTCGTTGCGATGTGTGTCGGCCTCAGCGAGCTCGGTGGAGAAATTACGCAACCAGGCATCACCGGCAATTGCTTCGGGCACGGCGTGGTCGCCCGCGGCGCCGTTCACAACGATCAATGTGCGCAATGGCGCGTCCTTGCAGGCCACGGCATCGAAGCGGGAGCAGAACTCGGCATCGGCAACAGCGACGGATGCTCGCGCATCCGAGAGATAGAACTGCAGAAGATCCGGCGGCGTCAGCGTGTTGATCAATAGCGGTACGAAACCGGCGCGCACCGCGCCGAAGAATGCCGCCGGATAGGCCGGCGTGTCGTCGAGGAACATCAGGATGCGGTCACCGCGTTTCAGTCCGAGCGATGCAAAACCGTGGCCCCAGCGCGAGGCATCGGCGCAAAGCTCCCTGTAGCTCCGCGTCCCCGTCGGACCGGTCAGCGCCAGCCGGTCGCCGCGGCCGTGCGAGAGATTGTCGAACAGGATGCGGCCGGCGTTGTAGCGATCGGGGATCATAAAGCCGATCTCGTGCGCGCCGGCACTATTAGAAGGTACCTGATCGGCGATCTCGCGCGTCATGATATGCTCCTCGACGCCTCGTAGCAGGCCATGAAGGCCGGCGACATCGCGCGCAGCCGCGCATCGTCGATGCGGCCGGAGCGGGTGATGTAACTATAGGCAAAATCCATCAAATCGAGCTTCATATGCTCGGGGAACTTTTCGTACCAGTCGGCGCTGGTGTGCGCCGCCGTCACCAGCTTCTTCACGATCGGCTTCCGCTCGGCCTCAAAGCGGGCGAGCGCCGTCGACACATGCGCTTCCGCCTCGAGCGCCCTGGTCAGCGCGATGGCATCCTCGATCGCAAGGCGCGTGCCCGAGCCGATGGAGAAGTGCGCCGAATGCAGAGCATCGCCGATCAGCACCATGTTCTTGAACGACCAGTGCTCGTTCCACACCCAGGGGAAATTGCGCCATACCGATCTGTTCGAGACCAGCGGCCGCCCGCCGAGCGCCTCCGCAAACACCTCTTCGCAAATGGCCTTGGACTGCTCGATGTCCTTGTAGGCAAGGCCGTAGGCCTGCCAGGTGGCACGATCGCACTCGACCAGGAACGTGCTCATGTCAGGTGAATAGCGGTAATGGTGGGCGTTGAAGGCACCGCGTTCGGTCTTGACGAAAGTCTGCGACAGCGTCTCGAAGCGCTTTGCCGTGCCGTACCAGGCGAACTTGTTGGACGAATAGGACAGCGACGTCCCGAAATCGCCGTCAAAACTGCGACGCACCAGCGAGTTCAGTCCGTCGGCCGCGACGATCAGGTCGTATCCCTTCAACTGATCGACGGATTCGACCTGAGTATCGTATTGCGGCCTGACACCGGTTCCGCGCAGGCGCTGCTGCAGGATGGTCAACAGTTCGAGACGGCCGATCGAGGAAAAGCCGACACCGTCGATCTCTACGCTCTGCCCACCCAGATTGACGGTGATGTTCTTCCAGCTCTCCATTCGTGGCGCGATGGCATCCACGGTGTCGGGATCATCGGCACGCAAGAATTCCAGCGCCTGATCGGAGAACACCACTCCGAAGCCCCAGGTCGCACCGGCCGGATTCTGCTCGAACAGATCGATCAGTGCGTCCGGATGGCGCCGTTTCCAGAGATAGGCGAAGTAAAGGCCACCGGGACCTCCGCCGAGCACGGCGATGCGCACAAGCTTCCTCCCGAGATCGACAGTATACTTACAATATGGTCAGACTAGCTGCTGCGCGCGCGCGGCGCTACTGCAAATTTCTCCTGGAACCGGCCTTCGTCAGACGCAGCGGCGGACCTTGACGCCCCCCACCCAGACCCAGCGGCAGGCAACCGCAACTGGCTTGCGCACCACAACGGCGCCCCGGGCTCCGCCGCAGCCGGCCCGGTACACGCCGCGGGCACACACCACCGCATTGGCCTCTGATGTTTCGAAAGTCATGGTGGCGGCAAACGACAGCACGGCTGCAGCAATCAGCAGAAACGAGCGCATGTTGGCCTCCGAATGGTTTGGGTGACGCTCAAGTTGCAAGTAAAGCTTTTACCGATGCCGGCCGGGCATGTGCGGCGGCAGTCCGGATGATGTGTGGTGTTTGTCGTTTCCACCTCGGCGTTGTCTTATCTTTTCGCGGCGAGTAGCCCGCGGTCCTTGCGCGAGCCGGCGACTACCGCACGGCAAACTGGGCGAGAACGTCCTTGCACCCAGGCGAAAGCGACGCCGCGTTGTTGGCGAGACACTGCGCTATACGCCCGCCCCCGGGCGCAAGCCCGCCGCAAAACGCGCGGACGTCGGCGCCGCAAGCCGACCTCAATACGAACACTTCCTCACGCGGCCGCATCGGCCGTAATACCATGGCCGTGGGGGCGGCTGCTGGAGCCGCCGTGGGAGCAGTGGTCGCGGCTCCGGCGGGCGCGCCGCCGCTGGCCGCGCTGACAGCTTTCGCGCATCCGGCCGAGAGTTTCGCCTTGTTGCTTTCCAGACATTGCAATGCGGGGGCGCCGCCAGTCGGCACGCCGGCGCAGACTTTTGGATAATCGGAGCGGCAGGCACCGCGGATCGCGGAAATCTGCGCCCTGGAAGGTTGTTTCGCAGCCGTGCTGGCCGCCGCGTTGGGAGCCGCGGTTTCGGTGGTCGATTTCCCGGTTGCGGTTGATGGAGCCGGCTCGGCCTTTGGCGCGGCGGTTTCCGTCGTCGGGGCAGGCGGTGCCGCGGCCGGCGCCTCGGCGGCACGCACGGCGCTCGCACAGGCTCCGGAGAGGCTCGACATGTTCTTCTGCAGACATTGCAGGGATGCTGCGGTGCCCGGCGGGACGCTGGAGCAATGCGCGATGTAATCGGAGCGGCATTGGGATTTGATCGCCTCGCGTTGCGCGTCGGTTGGCGCTTGCGAAAGTGCCGGTGCGGCGCTTGCAAAGACGACCACCGTGAACAATGCCGAGACCCTCGCCGTGCGTTTCAACATGCTGGTCATTTGAATAAATCCTTGCTCTCGCTGACGCGCAGCTTGAACTCAGTGGCATCAAAAAAATTTGGTAGAATAACTTTAGCGGGCTCATCATTTTCGCTTTCCTGTTCCACTGCAAGCGGTTTGTTGCTATTTTAGTGAGGTAGTCGAAAGCCGTTTTCTGAATAAAAGCCTCTCCAGAACCAAACGTATTGGGGCATGGACATGAAGTCTAAGCTCTCGCCAGCAGACAGCAGAACGCAGGGCACCGCTAGACGAGGAGCTGCAGTTGCCTGCCGGGTGTTTTTCGCCAGCGCGGCGCTAGTTGGCTTAAGTGCCTGCGAAGAAAACACGTTTGTGCCACCGCCGCCGCCGAAAGTGGACGTGGCGCAACCGCTGCAACGCCCCATCACGCGCTTTCTCGAGGCGACCGGCAACACCGCGCCGATCAAGAACGTCGATCTGGTCGCGCGCGTGCAGGGCTTTCTGCAATCGATCAATTATCAGGACGGCACCTTCGTGAAGGAAGGCACCACGCTGTTTACGATCGAGCCTGAGACCTACAAGTTGAAGCTCGAGCAGGCGCAGGCGGCCGAAGCCGGCGCACAGGCGACGGTGAAGCAGGCCGACGCCGATTTCAAACGGCAGTCGGACCTGGTGCAAAAGCAAGCCGTCTCGCAGTCGACGCTCGATCAGTCTACCTCCACGCGCGACAACGCCCAGGCCGGTTTGCAGCAGGCCCAAGTCAACACCAGGATTGCGGCGGTCAATTACGGCTACACCAACGTAGTCGCGCCGTTCGATGGCATGGTCAGCGCCCATCTCGTATCGGTCGGAGAGCTGGTCGGCGCGGCGTCGCCGACCCAGCTTGCGACCGTCGTGCAGCTCGATCCGATCTACGTGAATTTCAACGTCAACGAACAGGACGTGCTGCGGATCCGGGAAGAGGCGCGGCGGCGGGGGCTGACGGTAAACGATATCCGCCAGCTGCCGGTCGAGGTCGGATTGCAGACCGACAGCGGCTTCCCGCACAAGGGCAAGCTCGATTACGTCTCACCGACGCTGACCCAATCGACCGGAACGCTCGCGGTGCGCGGCGTGCTGCCCAATCCCGACCGCGTGTTGCTGCCGGGATTTTTCGTTCGGGTCCGCGTTCCCATCGAGCAACAGCAGAACGCACTGCTGGTGCCCGACGTTGCGCTCGGCAGCGACCAGGCCGGACGGTATGTGCTGGTCGTCAACGGCCAGAATGTCGTCGAGCAGCGCAAGGTGCAGACCGGGCCCGTGGAGGGCGAGTTGCGCGTCATCGAGAGCGGCCTGAAGGCCGACGACCGTGTCGTCACCGCCGGGCTGCTGCGGGCGATCCCCGGCCAGAAGGTCGATCCGCAGTTGCAGAAGCTCGAAGCCTCGAACGCGCCGACCAAATAGGGGCGGGTCATGATTTCGAAATTCTTCATCGAGCGTCCCGTCCTTTCCAACGTCATCGCAATACTGATGATCCTGATCGGCGGCGTATCGCTCTTCAGCCTCGCGGTCGCGCAATATCCCGATGTCGTGCCGCCGACGGTGCAGGTCACGACACGCTATCCCGGCGCGTCGGCCAGGACCGTCATCGATACCGTCGCGCTGCCGATCGAGCAGCAGGTCAACGGTGTCGAGGACATGCTCTATATGCAGTCCTATAGCGGTGCGGACGGCACGTACTCGCTCACGGTCACCTTCAAGATCGGCACCGACCTCAATTTCGCGCAAGTGCTGGTGCAGAATCGCGTATCGAGCGCGCTGGCGCAGCTGCCGCAGTCGGTTCAGAACCAGGGCGTCACCGTGCAGAAGCGGTCCACCGCTATCCTGCTATTCGTGACGCTGACCTATCGTAAGTTGTGATTAGATTGTTTTTTGGTTTGTTT
>JBJMTR010000066.1:0-5738 GCA_045811565.1 Bradyrhizobium sp. | reverse complement strand
GATCAACGACGATCACCTCGAGATCGCAAGCCTTGCGTGGCAGGCCCTTCCGGGCACCCACGCCACACGCGTGGTTCGATCTGCTGAGCAAGGATCTAAGCGTCTTGCCACAGCTTCGGCGATGCGTTGTGGAAATGCTCGAAGAACTTCCCGGTCGCGCAACCGGGCTTGGCGCGTCCGAACAGCGAATTCTGGAATGATCGCGGCGGGCTACGAGCATCCGTTCGAGGTGTTTCCCCATTTCAAGCAGCGCTTTCAGCGCCGCGTGTTCGGCTACTGGGAGGCCGGCGTTCTCCTGGAAGGGCTTGCGCTTGCCCCTGTGCCCGCTGTTTCGGGCCTCGCAGAGTGGCCGTTCACGCTCGAGATGCACAATCTGCATGAACGATACGAGCGATATATGGAAAGCCGGCTATCGCTCACCGCGCTCGGTAAGGCAATTTTGGAGGGCGCGGAAGATTTCAGCCGACATAACCCGATCGATCGCTGGTGGGGCGGCACGCGACTGACCAACGACCGGCTGTGGCGCTGGGATCCCGTCCTGCTCGTGCCATAGCGGCGCAGCGAAACCTATCATCGTGCCGCACCCGCGATGATAACCATGATGGGTATCGTTGCGCTCCACCAATCCTGCGAAGCTACTCCGCCGCCTCTGCGTAATCCGCAACCGGCGGGCACGAACACACCAGGTTGCGGTCACCATAGACGTTGTCGACCCGCCCCACCGGGGCCCAATATTTGTCGGTGCGTGAGACGCCGTCGGGGAAACAGCCCTTGCTGCGACTATAGGCGCGCGTCCACGCATCGTCGGCGATGTCGTGCACGGTGTGCGGGGCATGGCGCAGCGGCGAGGCCTCGACTTTCCAGCGGCCAGCCTCGATCTCCGTGATCTCGCTTCGGATCGCGATCATGGCATCGCAGAAACGATCGAGCTCGGCTTTGGACTCCGACTCGGTCGGCTCGATCATCAGCGTGCCCGGCACCGGGAAGCTCATGGTCGGCGCATGGAAACCGTAATCGATCAGCCGTTTTGCGATGTCGTCGACCGTGACGCCGCTCGTCACCTTCAGCGGGCGGGGATCGACGATGCATTCATGCGCGACGCGGCCTTTCGCATTCCGATACAGCACCGGGAAATGCGGCTCGAGCCTGGCTGCGATGTAATTTGCATTCAGGATCGCGATCTCGGTCGCCCGCGTCAGGCCTTCCCCGCCCATCATCAGGATGTAGATGTAGGAGATCGTCAGGATCGACGCCGAACCGAACGGCGCCGCCGAGACCGGCCCGATTGCATGCGGCGTGCCGCCGTCCGTCGCGGGATGTCCGGGCAGATAGGGCGCAAGATGCGCTCTGACGCCAATCGGTCCCATGCCCGGGCCGCCGCCGCCGTGCGGGATGCAGAACGTCTTGTGCAGGTTGAGATGAGAGACATCGGCGCCGTAGTCGCCGGGCCGCGACAGCCCCACTTGCGCGTTCATGTTGGCGCCGTCGAGATAGACCTGTCCGCCATGCTCGTGCACGATCTCGCAGATCTCACTTATATGTTCCTCGAACACGCCATGGGTCGAGGGGTAGGTGATCATGACCGCGCCGAGATCTTTCGAATGCTTTTCCGCTTTCGCACGCAGATCGTTGACATCGACGTCGCCACGCGCGTCGCACGCCACCACCACGACCTCCATGCCGACCATCGCGGCGGATGCCGGATTGGTGCCGTGTGCTGAGGAGGGGATCAGGCAGACCTTGCGATGCGGCTCGCCGCGCGCGGCGTGATAGCCGCGGATCGCGAGCAGCCCGGCATATTCGCCCTGCGCGCCGGAATTCGGCTGCAGCGAAATCGCGTCATAGCATGTCATGTCGCACAGCCATTTCTCAAGCCGTTTGAACAGCAGGTGATAGCCCTTGGCCTGTTCGGGTGGTGCAAACGGATGCAGATTGCCGAAGGCCGGCCAGGTCAGCGGGACCATTTCCGTGGTCGCGTTGAGCTTCATGGTGCAGGAGCCCAGCGGAATCATCGCGCGGTCGAGCGCGAGATCGCGATCGCTGAGCTTGCGCATGTAGCGCAAGAGCTCAGTCTCGGAACGGTGGGCGTGAAATACTGGATGGGTGAGGAATGCGCTCGCGCGTTTCAGCGCGACGGGAAGGGCGTCGCGCGCGCCGGCTTCGATATCGGCATACGCAAAGTTGCCGCCGAAGGCGCGCCACACCGCTTCGATAATCGCGGGCGTGGTGGTCTCATCCACCGCGACGCCCAGCGTGCCGTTGCCAATCCGCAAATTGATTTTCTCATTCAGCGCCCCGGCGACGATCTCGCCTTGCCTGCCGCCCGCGTTCACCGTCACGGCGTCGAAGAACGCCTCGGTTTTCGGTGCAAACCCCAGCTTGCGCAATCCAGCCGCCAGCGCAACGGCGCGGCGATGCACTGTGCGGGCGATGTGCGTCAGTCCTTCCGGCCCGTGATAGACCGCATACATCGATGCGATCACGGCAAGCAGCACCTGCGCGGTGCAGATGTTGGAGGTCGCCTTTTCGCGACGGATATGCTGCTCGCGGGTCTGCAGCGCCAGCCGATAGGCCGGCGCGCCACGCGAATCCACCGACAGGCCGACGATGCGGCCGGGCAGCGAGCGCTTCAGCGACTCGCGCACCGCCATATAGGCGGCATGCGGGCCGCCAAATCCCATCGGCACGCCAAAACGCTGCGCCGAACCGACGGCGATGTCGGCGCCGAGTTCGCCGGGCGAGGCCAATAGCGTCAGCGCCAGCAGATCGGCGGCGACGATCGCAAGCGCGCCCTTGGCGCGCAGCGCTGCGATGGCAGGCCGCAAATCGCGCACCGCCCCCGACGTTGCCGGATATTGCAGCAGCGCGCCGAGCACATCCGCGTGCTCGAGATCGGTCAGGGGATCGCCGACGGTCAAGCTCCATCCCAACGGCTCGGCGCGAGTGCGCAGCACGGCCAGCGTTTGCGGGTGAACCTCGGAATCGACGAAGAACGATTTTGCCTTACCGTGCGACGCGCGTTCGGCGAGCGCCATCGCTTCAGCGGCCGCGGTCGCCTCATCGAGCAGCGAGGCGTTGGCGACGTCGAGCCCGGTGAGATCGCAGATCATGGTCTGGAAATTGAACAGCGCTTCCAGCCGCCCCTGGCTGATCTCCGGCTGATACGGCGTGTAGGCCGTGTACCAGGCCGGGTTCTCCAGGATATTGCGCTGAATCACCGCCGGCAGGATCGTGCCGGAATAACCTTGGCCGATCAATGAGGTGAAGACCTGGTTCTGCGACGCCAGCTCGCCCATATGCGCTAGCGCCTCGGTTTCGCTCAAAGCGCGGCCGAGATCGAGCGGCGCCTTCTGCCGGATCGATGATGGCAGCGTCTCGCCCATCAGTGCCCTGAGGCTGGTGGCGCCGACGGTCTCCAGCATCGTCGCGACGTCGCGCGGCGAGGGGCCGATGTGACGGCGCACGAAGCTGGTGGCGGCTTCATCGGTATGTTTGAGCGGCGCGTTCATGGGTTCATCCTCACGCGGTGTGTTTGGCGTAGCCGGCCTCGTCCATCAGGCCGTCGAGTTCGCTCTTGTCTGCGATCTGGATCTTGAAAAACCACGCCTTGCCGGCGGCGTCGGAATTCACCAGCGCGGGCTCGGCGGCGAGCGCATCATTTACCTCGAGCACTTCACCCGAGATCGGCGCGTAGACGTCGGACGCTGCCTTCACGGATTCGACCACAGCGGCGGCTTCGGCCTTCTTCAAGGTGCGGCCGAGCTTGGGCAGTTCGACGAACACGACGTCGCCGAGCTGCGATTGCGCGTAATCGGTGACGCCAACGGTGGCGACGTCGCCCTCGATGCGGAGCCATTCGTGGTCGGGCGTGAACAGCGTCGTCATGAAAATTCCTCTAGCGCTTGTAGGTGTTGGGAACGAAGGGCATTGGCGCGACCTGCAGCGGCAGCCGCTGCCCGCGCACTTCGGCGAACACGGTGGCACCGATGCTTGCGAGCGATGTCGGGAGATAGCCCATCGCAAGCGGCGCATTGAGGCTCGGGCCGAAGCCGCCTGACGTGACCTTGCCGATCTGCTCGGTGGAGGCGGCGTCGGCAAACAGCGGCGCGCCTTCGCGCACCGGCGCGCGGCCTTCCGGCCTCAATCCGACGCGGCGGCGCGGCGCGCCTTTCTCAAATTGCTCGAGGATCTTTTCGGCGCCGCGAAAACCGCCGGCGCGGGCGCCGCCGTGGCGGCGGCTTTTCTGGATCGACCATTCCAGCGCGCCTTCGACCGGCGTCGTCGTGATGTCGATATCGTGACCGTAGAGACAGAGCCCGGCCTCCAGTCGCAAACTGTCGCGCGCGCCCAATCCGATCGGCAGCACGTCGCTATTCTCAAGCAAGGCCGTCACCAGCGCCTCGGCATGCTCGCCCGGAACCGAAATCTCGAAGCCATCCTCACCCGTATAGCCGGAGCGCGAGACGAAGCAGTCGACGCCGGCCACGCGGCGCGGGCCGGCATCCATGAAGCGCAGGCGTGCGGCATCCGCACAAAGTCTTGTCAGCGCTGCTTCCGCCTTCGGCCCTTGCAGCGCGATCAGCGCGCGATCGGCAAGCGATTCGATGTCGCAGGCGTCAGATAGATGTTTACGCAGATGCACCTCGTCTTCGGCCTTGCAGGCGGCGTTGACCACCAAGAACAGGTGATCGCCGAAATTCGCCACCATCAAATCGTCGAGAATACCGCCGGTCTGATCCGTAAACTGCGCGTAGCGCTGCCGTCCGGGCGCAACCGCAAGAACGTCCTGCGGCACCAGCCGTTCCAGCGCCAGCGCGGCGTCTTCGACCTCGCCGGATTTCGCTCGCAGTGCGAGCTGGCCCATGTGGGAGACGTCGAACAGCCCGGCGTTGGCGCGGGTATGCAGATGTTCCCGCAACACGCCGGCGGCGTATTGCACGGGCATCTCGTAGCCGGCGAACGGCACCATCTTGCCGCCGCGCGCCACGTGCAGGGCGTGCAATGGGGTACGCTTCAGTTGGGATTGGTGGCGTGCGAGCATCAGGAGGCCCTCGCAGTTCCCGGGGACCATTCCCCTGGAAACCAGTCGAAGCCCCATCTGTCGCTTTGCCTGAGAGTATTATCCCGTCGGCGGACACATCCGGGTCAATGCCCTTCAGTGTCTCTTTCCAGATGTCACTCAGTCCCGCGGTCCGTTTGCCTGAGAGTTTCCGGGGCGGTTGCTCCTTCGGCGCCGGCGCTTAAGCCGATCTCTCCCGACGGGACTGTCTTGAACAAATAGGAGGGAAACACAGCTGCGCCAAGCCTGTCAACGCAGCCGCAGTATTATCAACGGGGTCTTGCCGCGGCCCTTGTGCTGGTGCGGCAAGCCTATGATCTCTCTGCACAGTTTCTGGACACCGCCACGCGCCTTGTCTAAAAGCGTTTCGCCGGAAGATTAGCCATTTTGGCGGGATCCCGGGCCAATTTCCGATTGGATGAATATGAGCGGCGTCAACGAGATCAGGTCAACGTTTCTGAATTATTTCGCGGCCAACGGCCACGAGATCGTGCCGTCGTCGCCGCTGGTGCCGCGCAACGACCCGACCTTGATGTTCACCAATGCCGGCATGGTGCAGTTCAAGAACGTGTTTACCGGCGTCGAGAAGCGTCCCTATCAGCGCGCCACCACGTCGCAGAAATGCGTGCGCGCCGGCGGCAAGCACAACGATCTCGACAATGTCGGCTACACCGCGCGT
>JBJMTR010000065.1:0-2382 GCA_045811565.1 Bradyrhizobium sp. | reverse complement strand
CCGCCGGTGCCAAACAGCACCACCGGCCCCATCTCGGCATCGAGCGAGGCGCCGACCACGAGCTCGAGGTCGGCCTTGACCTGCTGCGCGATCAAGATGCCTTCGAGCCTTGGTTTGTTCTTGAGCTTCTTGACCCGCGCAGCGATGTCGTTGAACGCTTTTTTCACCTCGGCGGGACTGTTGAGATTCAGCACGACGCCACCGATATCGGACTTGTGCAGGATGTCGGGGCTGACCACTTTTGCAACCACAGGGAAGCCGATTTTCCTCGCAATCTTCACCGCGTCCGCCGCCGTCTGCGCGATCTCCTCCTTGGACACGGGAATGCCGTAAGCTCTCAGCAATTTCTTCGAGGCGACTTCGTCCAGCGCCGGGGCGCCATTGGCGCTCTTCAGCGCCTTCTCCAGCACCGCGCGCGCCGATGCCTTTGAACTCGAGACAATATCCGGCACTTCCTTGCGTAGGCCGGCATAGTCGATCAGCGACTTGATCGCACCGACCGCACGGTCGAGCCCCTGCAGGACCGCGACGTTCGGCAGCGATTTGCGCAAAAGTTTTGTGAACTCGGTAAACCCGATCGACATCGCGCTGATATAGATCACGGGCTTATTGGCGGCGCCGGCCATTTCATTCACAATGCGCAAATTGCGTTCGCGCAATTCATGTGGCGCCTTGGGCAATTCGGAATCGATGATGACGACGTCGGTGTCAGGATCGTCTATCATGATCTTGATCGATTTCATGTAGACGGTGGGATCGACCACAGCGGCAAAGCCGGCGTCGAGCGGATTGCCGACAATGCTGCCGGGGCCGAGCATTTTTGCCAATTGCGCTGACGCGTTCGGGCTGAGCGGTGCAAAATTAAGGCCGGCCGAATGGAAGGCGTCGATCAAGAGGCCGCGCTTGCCGCCGGATAGCGATACCGCGGCGAGGCGATTGCCTTTCGGCGGATCGGCATGAACGAAACATTCAGTGGTCTCGATCAGTTCATCGAGGCCGCGCACGCGGATCACGCCTTCGCGCGTCGAGATCGCATCAAAGGTTTCGATCGAGCCCGCGAGTGCGCCGGTATGCGCCATCGCGGCGGCGCGGCCGCCTTCGGATGCGCCGAGCTTCAGCGCGATAACAGGCTTGCCGGCGGCCCGAGCGGCCTTGCAGGCGTCGCGAAAGCCTTTCGTGTTCCGTACGCCTTCGAGATAGACCACGATGACGCGGATCGACGGATCGGCTGCGAAATAGCTCATCAGATCGGGCGTCTCGAGCCCGGTCTCGTTGCCGGTCGTGACCATGTAACCGACGCCGACGCCGCGATCCTCCAGCGCCTGACGGATCGCCATCACGATCGCGCCGGATTGACCGGCGATCGCCACCGGTCCTGGCTCCATGGTGACGATGCGATCGTCGATATTGGTGAAGAGATTTTCGCCGGCGCTCAGATTGCCGAGGCAGTTCGGCCCGGTTACGGCGAGTCCAGTCTCCTGCACGGCCTGCTTCAGTTCAAGCGCAAGCCGCTGGCTTTCGTCGTCCTGCAGCTCGCTGAACCCTGAGGTGACGATGGTGGCGGAGCGCGCGCCGGCAGCCGCGGCGTCACGGATCACCTGCACCGCAAAGCGCGCCGGCACCAGCACCAGCACATGGTCAGGCTTTTCCGGCAGGCTGGCGAAATCCTTGTAACAGGGCACGCCCCAGATCGTTTCGCGCTTGGCGTTAACGGGATAGAGCCCACCTCGGTACTTGTATTTGACCAGGTTGTTCCAGATTCGCTCGGCATAGTTGCCCGGCTTGTCCGTTGCGCCGACCAGCACGATATTGCGCGGGTGCAGCATCGCGTGAATGCGCTTGACGATGTCGCTGGCATCGGGGAGAGGCGACCATTTTTCCGCTGCGTGGGATACGGTTTTAACCTGAGCTTCCATAGCGTGGCCTTGCCCCTGCTTTTTGCGAACGAGCGATCGGTCGCGATCGTCATTTGGCGAACCTTTCATTTCTTATTATGGGGAGTCGGAGAGGGTGGCAACTCGCGGAGCGGGACCATCTCCGCAAGCCAGCCATTCCCTTTGCTCACCAGGCCGGTCGCGGGCGCGATGGAGAGGCGATACCGGCGAGCAAAACGGCAAGAATTCCGGTCAGGAATATCCCATCGAATGTTCCGGCGCCGCCGATCGAGGCGACCGGCGCGCCAAGCCCACCGATCTTGTCGAGATTGAGAAGATCGGCGCCGATCAGCGTTCCCATGGAGCCGCCGATATAGGCGAGCGGCGGTGCGTATTCGCGGGACAGGATAAAGGCAAGGATTGCGGTCGCCACCACGGGCACAAAAACCGGCACGGCAATGCCAATTCCGGGCACGGGCGTCGCCATCGAATGAATCACAAAGGCGAT